>NZ_JBWGPQ010000019.1:21384-48680 GCF_056331585.1 Thermanaerothrix sp. | reverse complement strand
CAGCCTTCCAAGCTGAGATTCGCGGGTTCGAATCCCGTCGCCCGCTCTCAAGAGTAAATGCCACTATCTATCTCATTGGGTAGTGGCTTTTCTTCTTCCCCTTTCACTTCAACAAGCCCTGGCACAAACTTTGCATAGGATGCTCTCGTTTGGTTAGAAACACTTTGCGATTACATTACAGTTTCGCAAGGATGGCTGTTTTATCTCCAAAATCTCACTATAATTCTATGAAAACACAAATCCATTGATTTACAGGGGCAGGGGCTTTTTTACCCCATAACCACTCTCTTCCATTCTGCAGGCAGGTTACTATGCAAACGGGAAAAACCATCCTCTATGTCGAAGATAATCTGGATAACCGCACCCTGGTGCGGCGATTGTTGCAAGCCAGTGGCTATAACATCCTTGAAGCCGCCAATGCCACCGAAGCACTCAGCATCCTCAATAACCATCGCCCCGACCTGATCCTGATGGACATCAACATGCCTGACATCGACGGCTATACGCTTACCCGGACGATCAAAACGCAGGAACACCTGCGCGGTGTGCCAATTGTGGCTTTAACCGCTAATGTCATGCGCGGGGATAAGGAACGCACTCTCCAAGCCGGTTGTGATGGTTACATTGAAAAACCGATTGACGTAGATCGCTTCGCCGACCAGATTGCCGAATTCCTAACCAATGGACACCGGGAGTAACGCCATGATGGCCAACCCTCAATCCCCTACCCCACCCGAGAGCCCGAGCCCAACACCGCTTTCCATCCGCCAAACTCATGGCACCCGCCCCCTGACCAAAGATACCGTGGTATTGGTGGTCGAAGATAATGTCTCCAATTTTGTCCTCATCGCACGCCTCCTGGGCTACTTGGGGGTCCATTGCGAGTGGAAAACCTCCGGTTATGAGGTGGCCGAATTTGCCGATTCGCTGCCCAAAGTGGATCTCATCCTGATGGACATCCGCCTGCCTTATGAGGATGGGTACGGCGCCCTACGCAAGATTCGCCAATCAGCCCGCTTTCGCAATGTTCCAGTAATCGCCGTTACTGCTGAAGCCAGCCTGGAACAAATGAATAAAGCCCGTCAAGCCGGTTTTGACGGTTTTTTAGGTAAACCCCTTGATCCTGATCGTTTTCCTGATCAGATCAAACGTATTCTCAACGGCGAATCGGTTTGGGAATTGAGCTGAATCCTTCGGAGAAGATTGCACATGAGCGGCGAAAAAGCCCCAGATGATGTCTTGCATACCCCTTTGTCCTACACGCAAGTGATCTCCGAGATCACGCGAGCTATAAGTGTCGTCAGCCATCATGAAGAATTTCTAGACAGTGCTGTGCATAAAATTGCCCAAGGGCTAAATATTCCCCATGTGGCGATCTATATTTTCGATGCAGATGACACTTTAGTGGTGCTTAAGGCCATTCACTCACCCACTCCCCACGCCTTTCCCATCAACCAGATCACCGTTCCTGTCAACTCCAGTACAATCTTTGGATGGACCATTGCTAATCAACGCCCCTATTACCTTCCCCAATTGGAACGTGACCAAATCGAAAATGGTGCCCCCTACATATGGAACGACGCCCGATCTCTTCTTGCCGTGCCCATCATCGCCGGCACCAAAGTGTATGGCGTGTTGGACCTACAATCCGGGCAGAAAAACGCCTTTCCCCCCACCCTTCATAGCGTCTTATGCACTCTTGCCGATCAAATTGCCCTGAGTTTCTTGGTGCATTATCCCAAGCCACTAGCGGCATCACCACAACCTTCAGAATCCCCGCAAAGCGAGATACCACCCTCGGCTTCATCTCTACCAGATGCATTTTTCCATGCTTGTCTGGCGAAGTTGCCCGATATTTCTGAAATCTATGCCGAACTTACTGCGTTGATTCACCAAACCTATGGTTTGGATATCTCCTTTGGGGTGGCACTTTACGACAACACCCAACACCAGATCACTTTCCCCCTACTGCTGGAACACGGCCAACCCATCCATGTAGAGCCATTGCCCTTGGGACAAGGGCTTACTTCGTATGTGATCACCCAAAAGACGCCTTTGTTGATCCAACACGGTGTAGAGGCAATGGCGCAAACACTGGGAGTGAGCCTAATCGGCACGCCGGCCAAATCCTGGCTGGGAGTTCCTTTACGTCTTGGAGAAGAGATACTGGGGGCCATCGTTCTTCAAGACTTACATCACGAAGCCCGGTTTAACGAAAATGATTTACATACCTTAGAGGTCGTTGCCACTTTCCTCGCCTGGATATTTCACACTCATCGCCTATCCGAAAAGGCAGAGGCGTCTCAGCGTCAGGTTGTTCGAGAACACACTCTCCTGACAACCCTCTTGGAGGCGTTGCCTGAGCGCGTCGCAATCAAGGATGAGAATGGCCGCATCTTGTACGCCAACCAAGCCCTTCTCCAGCATTATGGGGTGAGTTCGCTCGCCGATCTTATCGGCAAAACCGAGGTAGATCTTTTTGGCGAGGCGGGGAACCTGGACTTAATCCAAGATTTGGAAGTCATCCATTCAGATGAAGCCCGGATCAAAACCCCCAATTACTACTTCAGCCCACAAGGTGAAAATACCTGGGAACTGGTTTCGCGCATTCCACTCAATCTAAATGAAAACGGTGGACCTCGGTTAATCCGCATCGCCCAAGATATCAGTGAATTTATTCGCACCGAGCAAGTCGCGCAGCGCCGGGCGGAACAATTATTGGCCTCCGCCGAAATCGCACGAGAAGCGATCAGCGCGCGGGATATAGATACCATGCTCCAAAATGCGACTAACCAGATTCGAGAACGGTTGGGATATTATCACGCCTCCGTCTTCCTCCTTGACCCATTGGGGCGTTATGGTGTCCTGCGCGAAGCCTCGGGTGACGTCGGGCAAATCATGAAGCAATCCGGTCACCGACTTGCGGTGGGTTCGCGTTCACTGGTAGGACAAGCCATGGCGTTAGGACGCACTGTTGTCGCCAATAACGTGCAAGGCAACCCGGATTATTACCCTAATCCATTATTGCCCGAAACCCGTTCTGAGATCGTTGTCCCACTACAGGTTGGTGACCGCTTACTTGGTGCCTTAGATGTACAAAGCCGTTCGTATGATGCATTTCAGGCCGAAGATGTACAAATCCTAGAAACATTAGCGGGACTGCTCGCAATTGCCCTGGATAATATCCTGCTCTATACGCGCACACAGCAAAACCTCACCCAGCACCGTCACTTCTACCGCATCATTAGTGAGGCATCGGTTCGTTTGACTCCCGAGGAAATCATTGAGAAAACACTGCAGGGTCTCCATGAGCTATTACCTCAAGATCGCTTGGCAATCTTCCTGCTCAACCGCGATCAAACCCTAGAATTGAATGCCTACATCGGCTTCGAAGCCGAAAGCCTAGAACGAGCCGCCTGGCAAACAGAAGAAAGCGTACCGGGTTGGGTGATTGCTCACCGTCAGACGCTCCGCATCAGCGAATTCACCCCAGAGATCGCTTTTCATCCCTTGATGGCGGGAGCACATTCCGCCTTAGCCCTCCCTCTTGGCTACCAAAACGAAATACTGGGTATACTCTACATTGAATCCGAACGGCCTGCCGCTTTTGACGAAAGCGATCAAGAATTATTTACTTCGCTGACCACAAACCTTGCCGCAATTCTCACCAATGCCCGCCTGATCCACCAGATCCAAATCCAGGCTGAGCGCCAACGACGCCTTTACGAGATCACCAGCAAGATTCGTGCTCTGACCGATTTGGGTAATATCCTTCAAACCTCAGCCACAGAGATTGGGCGCGCCTTAGGCGCTCAGCGGGTTAGTATCCGCATCTCACCACCTGCACCCTCTTTTGGTGACCTTCCTTTCCCCAATGGTTTGCCGAACAACTCTAACGGACACGATCGCTAGGGAGGGTTTATAAATCTATGAACATCTGGGAACGCATCCACCCCCGCAATATCCCTCCTGAAGTTCTAGAGCGTGGTGAACTAACCACTCTCCGCGAGTACTTGCTCCAACAGAGCCTTCTGCTCCAGATCCCTGTCATTGGATGGTTCGCCGTGCCTCACATCGTGCAGAGCACCCAGGGCAGGTCAGAGCCGGGCTTGGGCTTATGGGTGTTTCTGCTTGCCTTCGCCCTGCTTTTGCCTTTCTTGCGTCATTGGCCATTAAGCGTCCGCGCCATTGCATCAGGTTTATTCCCTTATCTGTTAGGGACACAAATTACCCTAACTTACGGGCCTCAAGCCACTGCCATCATGGCATATGCCTGTACTATCCTGATCGGCGTATTACTTTTTGACCTCTCCAACGTTCTACCTTGGGTGGGCGTCGTCTTTCTCACCCCCTTGATGCTTACTCTCGCTCTTCATCTTAATATTTTGCCGACCCCCACCCCTGAAAGCATCCTGGCCTTCAATTCCCTTCCAAACGGGTATAACGGACTTGTTCTGCTGGCTTACCTGGCCGCTTTAGGCGTTCTTGCCCTCCCATTCTTAGGGGAACGGATCAACCAATTAGGAATTGAGAAAAGCACGTTGGAACGCCAACTCCGTTCAACCCGTACCGAATTTGAACGCGAACTAGCGGAACGCACTGGCCATCTACAACGACGCATCCGTGAACTCTATACGGCTTCGACTATTGCCCGCACCGTGAACACCGCCAGCGACCAAGCCACCCTCTTACAGCAAGTGGCCGATCTTATCCAGCAAGAGTTCAACCTTTATTACGTTGGCATTTTCCTGATTGATGAGAGCGGAAAATTTGCTGTTTTGCGTGCAGGCACCGGTGAAGCCGGGCGGCGCATGCTCGCCGAGGGCCACCGCTTAGCCGTCGGTGGCAACTCGATGATCGGTTGGGCTACAGCACGCAAGGAACCTCGTATTTCACAAGATGTGAGTTTGGAATTAGTGCGGTTCAGCAATCCGCATCTGCCGCTGACTCGCTCAGAACTCGCCCTCCCCATCCTACGCCGTGGTCAATGTCTGGGCGCTATCAGCATTCAATCCACCCAGGTCCGCGCCTTTGAGGAAGATGATATCCTGGTGCTACAAGGAATCGCCGATAGCCTTGGCTTAGCCCTTGAGAATCTCGAATTTTTCCAGCGTATTCAGCAGTTGCGTGAGGAGGTGCGTGCTCTAGCCCGCGCCCACGTCACCGAAGAATGGGGGGATTTTCTGAAAGAACATGACGTCCTGGAAGCAACCTATCAAAGCCCGTCCGCACCGCCGACTACGGGCTCATCCACACACCTGGCTCATTTTCCGCTTGTATTGCGCGATCAGGTCATCGGTACCATCTCGCTGGAGATGACCCAACCCGAACTCACTGGCGAAGAAATTGCCTGGCTGGATGCCGTTGCCATGCAAACGGCAACAGCGCTTGAGAACGCCCGCCTGTTCCAGGAAACACAGCGTCAAGCCCTGCTGGAACAGCGTCTGAATGAGATCAGTTCAACCCTCTCACGGGTTGAGACTGTAGATGACATCTTGAGGGTAGCTGTGCAAGCCCTGGCCCAACTTCCCAATGTCACCGAAACCAGCATCCATCTTATTCCTCCTGAACCCCAAGCCGCAAAGGACAATGGGCGATGAGTCTTCCAACCTCTTCTTCATCCCCCTCCCCTGTGACTGCGACGGGTATCGCCTCCCTACGTCAAAGGATCTTACAGCGAGCGCTCTATCTGGTGTCAGCTGCGGCCGCCTTAGGCTACCTATGGGTGGCATTCACGTTTTTCCGCAGTCGGCAATACCTGCCCTTGATCGGTTTAACGTTCGTCTTGTTATGGCTGGGTGCCAGCGTTCTGATTCAACGCCAACCCCAAGGCTTGCGCGTTGCCGCCTTGCTGATCACCCTTGGCGCCCTCGGTGGGCTTGAATTGCTCTACCGCGGACCACTCAGTACCGCTTGGTTGTGGCTGTTGGCGCTCGTCCTGATGGCTTACGCATTCCTTGGCCAACGGAATGCATATGTCATCTTCGGGCTGGCACTTGCGGGGACGGTGGGAATCGCTGTGCTTCATGTGACAGATGGGATAACACGCCTGAGTATTAATGCAACTCCGGCCCCTCCCTTCAGTTGGATGGTGGCAATGATTGCCTGGCTTTTTGTGGTTGGACTTCTTACTTCCTCTTACGGTGTGGCTCAGCGGGAACTTTACCGCGCTTTGCAGGAAGAAACGGCCCTTACCCACGCCCTGGAAGCCGAGCGAGCCGCGTTGGCGCTGCGCATTGAACAACGCACCCGCGACCTGCGCCGCCACCGCACTTATCTCGAAGTGGCCGGCCTGATGGCACGTGAGATCTCATTGGAAGACGATGAAGATACCCTCTTCCGCACCGCACTTGCGGTCATCCAGCGTTACCTTGGTTTTTATCATGCCGGCATTTTCATCCTAGACGAAGCCAAAGAATACGCTGTCCTGCGCGCAGCCAGCAGTGAGGCGGGGCAGCGCATGATTGCCGCCGGACATCGCCTCAAAAAAGGTGCTGAGGGCATTGTAGGGTATGTCGTTGAAAAGGGCGAGGCGCGCATTGCCTTGGATGTCGGTAAAGATGCCGTTCACTTTAAGAACCCCTATTTGCCCGATACACGCTCCGAAATCGCCCTTCCAATCCGCGTCGGGCAAGAGATCATCGGCGCTCTAGATATCCAAAGTACAGAGGTGAATGCGTTCAGCGAAGAAGATATTCAGGTCTTACAAGCCATAGCGGATCAGTTGGGGGTTGCACTAGAGAGACGCCAACTCATAGAGCGCCTGCAGCAATCTGCTGCCGAGTTAGAAACCCGTTACCGCCAAGTCGTACGCCAGCAGTGGCGTGATTATTTACGCTCAACCCATATGCCACGCGGGTATCGCTGGCGCGCCAATCGCTTGGAGGCTATCAGAACCCCCCCATCGGAGATAGAACAGTTATCACGCCAAGCACAACCTCTGCTTAAAACCTCATCCTCCGAGGAACAACACACCCTCCTCCTCCCCATACAGGCGCGCGGCGAATCGGTGGGTGTTATTTCAATCAAAGTGCGGGGACCAGGCGTACCCGAAGAGACATTGCGCTTGCTCAATAGCATCGCCGAGCGCATTGGGCTGGCATTAGAAAACGCCCGCTTGCTAGAAATGATGCGTGCCCGGGCTGAACGCGAACATCTAGTTAGTGAATTAGGTAGCCGTGTGCAGGCCGCAACCGATGTTGAGGGCATCTTGCGCGCAGCTGCGCTCGAAATCGGTCGTACCATGGGTGTGTCTGAAGTACTGGTGCAGTTACGTGATGCGACAAATCTACCCATTGAGGGGCAGTCTGGAGGCGCTGGATGATTTCCGCAGCGGCTTTCTCAACCTATGACCCTGCTCAAATTCCGATTGAAGAGAAACAACGTCAGTTAGCCACTACAGTGACTTTTAGCACGGCGCTGGCATTAGCTCTGCTGGCGGCTCTCTTTCTCATCGGAATGTTCTATCAGCCCCAATTCTGGCAACTATACGTCTTAGCCATTACCTTTGGGCTGGCCTCGTTGGTAGCTCTCTCTGTCATTGCCAATGCCTCCGGCCAGACAGATTACCGACAAGCCATGCCCCGGCTTGCACCCACCTTTCAATTCGCTCTGCTTGTCCTGGCAGCGCTGAGCCAATCCACAGGGGTCTACCTCGCTCTGCTTTCTTTCCTCTATGGCATTCTCGTCGCCACCGGCGTGCTTGAAGAAGAAAGCTGTGAACCGGCCATTACCCGCGCCTTCTTTATAGCGGTTCTCACTGCCCTCGTCGGTTCATTATTCCCCCGGTACCAGGTGTCCATCCCGGTTATTAATGAGATCCTGCCCATCGTTCTGGGTGCTCTCATCATGGCCTATCTGGTTTTACTTAGCCTGGACTATGTTACCGTCACGCTACGCGTGCGATTGGTTACCAGTGCTTTGGGAATGGCTATTGCGCCTCTGATCTTGCTCTCGCTGGTAGATGCACGCTTCATCTTTACTGGTCTACAGAACCAAAGCAACCAGGCATTACGTCTGGCTGCCGAGCAGGTCGCCCAGGAGATAGAGTCTTTTCTCACCTCAAACCGTGATGCCCTGATTAATGAGGCCAATCTTCCCGTATTTTACGATTACTTGACCATGGATCCAGCCAAACGCCCCGGCAGCCTCCAGGAAGAACAACTACGTGCCACCATCAGCTCCCTGCTTCTCAAACACGAGACTCACTTGGTCTCATATGGTCTGCTCAACCTGCGCGGACAAAATATCTACGATAGCAATCCTGCCGCCATCGGCCAGGATGAAAGCAAGCGCGATTACTTTATGCAAGTCAACCGCACCGGACGGGTATATATTTCCCCCATCCAATTCAATCCTGATAATAAGGTGGCGTATATCTACTTTGCGGTACCGATTCGCGATCAACGCCAGCAAATGCTTGGGGTTTTGCGTCTGGAATACGACGCACAAGTGTTTCAACGTTTGCTAGAGCCGAAACTCAACCTCTTGGGACGGCATTCCTATCCCATTCTGCTGGATGAAAACTTCATGCGCATTGCAGATACACTTACGCCGACCCATTTATATCGCTTCTTACTCCAACCCACCTATTCTCAAACCCTTGAATTGGCACAGCACAACCGCCTCCCTTATCACCCTTATCTCAATTACACCAACCAATCCGACTTGGCTAACGTCTTGAAACAGGGAGGGAATGTCATTTACTTTACTTTGGATGTACATCCCGAAAAGCCCGGACACCTCGAGAGCGGCGTTGCCGTACGCTTGCAAACCAAACCCTGGTACGTACTGTTTGTACGGGAACAAAACACTCTGGTAGCCCTGCTGCAAGCCCAAGGTCGTTTAGCAGTGATCATTGCAGCGCTGTTTGCGGCTGCAGTGGGTTTGGTGGCATCGTGGGTTTCAGGGGCGTTAAGTGCACCAGTCGTCCAATTGAAACAAACCGCGGAGCAGATCACCGCAGGCGACCTGGAAGCCCATGCCAGCATAGAAAGCCGCGATGAGATCGGAGCGCTGGGCCGCGCTTTCAACGTCATGACCGCGCAGTTGCGCAGTCTCATCAACGAATTGGAAGACCGTGTTCGCGAGCGCACACGCGAACTTGCCCAGCAAAACGAAGCACTACGCTACCGCACCCGCCAACTCCAGACCGTCGCCGATGTGGCACGAAGCATCGTCTCGGCTCAGGCACTGGAAAGCCTGCTCAATCAAGTCACCACCCTCATCAGCGAGCGTTTTGACTTCTATCATGTTGGGGTCTTCCTTCTTGATGAGAAAGGCGAATATGCGGTTCTCCGTGCTGCCAACAGCGAGGGAGGAAAGCGTATGCTCGCCCGCCAGCACAAGTTACCGGTAGGTAAGGTTGGTATCGTGGGCTATGTCACTGCAACTGGCCAGCCCCGCATTGCAACGGATGTTGGTGAAGATGCCGTTCACTTCAAGAACCCTGACCTGCCCGAAACACGCTCAGAAATGGCGTTGCCCCTTATCGCCAATAACCACATCATCGGCGCGCTAGATGTTCAGAGCACCCAACCCAATGCCTTCACCCCTGAGGATATCGAGCTCTTCAGCACCCTGGCTGATCAAATTGCTATCGCGATTGTCAACAATCAATTGTTGGAAGAGACTATGCGTGCATTAGATGAAGCACGCCGCGTTAACCGGCGCTATCTCCAGCAGGAGTGGGAGAAAGAAGTGCGCTCACGTCGTCATCGTGCCTACATCTACACGTCCCAAGGGTTGTTTGCTCAACCTCCCATCTCTCGCCCCGAAATTGAAGCCGCTATACGCCGTGGAGAAGTCACTGCCATCCCCGCCAAGGATGAACAAGCAGCAGTGCTAACCGTACCGATCCAACTCCGTGATGAGATTTTGGGCGTCATCCGCGTGCAAGACATAGGGGTTCCCGAACGCACCTGGAGTGAAGAGGAAATCGAGACTCTCAAAGCCGTAGCCACCCAGGTTGCATTGGCTTTAGAAAATGCGCGTTTGCTCGAAACCACCCTGCGCCGCGCCGAACGCGAACGCAAGGCTTTGGAGATCACCGGGCGCATCCGCGCCGCTACGGATCCACAAACCATGCTGGGTATTGCGATGGAGGAGCTCAAACGCGCCTTAGGCGCCTCACATGTTCAGGTTATTTTTAATTCACCTGCGACCTCAACTTCAGCCGATGAAGCGCCCGGAAATGGGAAAAACGCAGGGTTAAGCACATAAAGCGTGGGAGGGCTAGATGAAGTGTATAGCGGTTACCAATGAAAAAGGTGGTGTGGCGAAAACGACAACAGCGGTAAACCTCGGTGCTGCGCTGGCCGAGATGGGGCATCGTGTGCTTCTGATAGATATGGATGCCCAGGCTAACCTTACCCTTGCGGTTGGGGCAGATCCACAGCAAATCCACGCCACGATTCTGGATATTATTCTGGATAACGCCCTCTCAACGGAAGAGATGCTAAAACCAACTGGCATAGAGCATTTACATCTATTGGGTAGTAACTCAGGGCTGAACTTAGCCGAACGCTTGCTCCCGCGCCAATCCGGTTATGAAACGTTGTTGCAAAAGAAATTGCCGTTTATCGGGGCCAAGTTTGACTATGTCATCCTCGACTGCCCTCCCTTTCTAGGTGTCCTGATGAGCAACGCCTTGGCAGTTGCAGATATTGCTCTAATCCCCACCCAGGCTGAATACTTTTCCATCTATGCGCTGAAGAACATTTTGGCATTGATTCGCCGTATTCGTGAACAACACAATCCTTCTCTGGCTTATCGTTTGCTCCTCACCATGGTTGACCAGCGCAACCGCATCCACCGCACATTGTATCAATACCTGCGTGAGCACTTTGCGGATGGGCTAATGGAAACTGTGATCCCTACGGACACCCGACTGCGCGAAAGCGCCATCGCTGGTGTTCCCGTTCTCCATCACGCGCCTAAAAGTCGAGCCGCTCTTCAATATCGTGCCCTAGCCCAGGAGATTATCCACCATGTCCAAGAAACCCTTGCACAGCCGGCTTGATGCCCTCTTTCAACAACTTACCCCCCCTCAGGAAAAAGGAAGCATTCCCGGCCAATTGGTATCGGATGAAAGTATGGCGCAGGGATGGGGATTCACCTGCCAGGTAGACGGTACTTGCGTGGCATGCAGTCCAGAGATAACGTATTGGCTAGATCTAACCCCGGGACAGGTCATCGGAAACAACGTATTTAAATTTTTTCTCCCCGCGGAGTTATCCAGCCGCATCCAGGCCTGGCTGGCTTCCGACACCCCATCTTTCGAGGAAGAATTCACATACCCCGGACAGAAGAGCCAAGCGCTCATATTACGGTTAACTGCCCATCGTTTAGGTGAAACCGGTCAACCCGACCCACATTGGCGTGGCTATATCCAGGTACTAAGCGGCGCCCCGATCTCTTCTACCTCATCCCCTCATCAGTCCCCGTCTCCCCACAGGCCATCCTCGCCCTCCCAACGACCAAGTCATTTGGACATACTAACCCAGCCCATAGCTCACGCAGCCAAAACCGCTCTCCCTTCCCTGCCGTCCCTGGGGCAGATGGCTCCAGAGGTCAAAACCCCGCTCAAACAGCGCCCCCTTGCGCAACCCGCTCGCCTCACTGCACCGCTTAAACTTCCCGGTTTGGGCGAGGGCTTACTAGAGGTAATAGACGAGGTGCCAGATCGAATTTGGACTGAGGACGAGATTCTCCTGGTTGAAGAAGTACTACGGCAACTCAGCCTGGCGATCGAAAATGCCCAGCTTTATGCTGCGGTGCAACAGGAACTGGCCGAGCGCACACGCGCCGAACAGGAACTTCTTCGCCGTAATCAACAGTTAGCCTTGCTCAACGAAATTGGACAACAGATTTCCCGTCTTACCGAAGCCGATGAGATTCTGGGTCTCGTTCCTCATGCAGTGGGCCAAATTGCTGATAGCACGAACCTCATTCTGGCGCTTTACGATGAGAAGAGTAATCTGGTCCGCTTTCCGCTCGTAGTTCAAGACGGAAAGTTCCAGGAATGGTCGGCCCGCACGCTCAGCCATGAGGATGTGATCGGATACGTCATTTTGGAGCGACGACCGCTTTGGCTCAGCCGGGATTTGGAACAAGAAATCCAATCACTCGGTCTTCTGCTCCCTGAACCCCACCCCAGAGCCTTAATCGCCCTACCCATGAGCACCGGGGAACGTGTGCTGGGGGCATTGGTTGTTCAATCGTTTACTTCGGATAACGCCTATACCCGGGTGCAGTATGAATTGCTCTCCACCCTGGTGACGCAATTGAGCATCTCCCTCCAGAACGCCAATCTGTTCCAGGAAGTCATGGCCGGTTTGCGGGCGATTGAAACCCGCGAGCGCTATCAGGCTGGCGTCGCTCGGGCAGTTGCGCTATTGAGTGAATCGGGCCTCAAAGTCCTACGCGATGTGCTGGGCCTATTGGGTGAAGCGGCACAATGTGATCACGTTTTCTATGCTACGGTAAAAGAAGATGAGCAAGGGCTTTACTGGTCTGCCGTTGCTGATTGGTCTAAGCAAGAAACGGAATTTCAACTGGAGCGCAACAAACTCCAGCACATGCCGGTTGCGCTTTTCCCTTCGTGGGCACGGCCATTGCGTGATCGCGGTTGGTTTGCAGCAACCTTGGAAGATCTGGAACCCTTCGAACAGAATTTTCTGCGCAATTTGAATACAGCATCCATTTTACTCTTGGCTGTACCCGGTAAAGCAGCGGTACCCGGCTTCTTAGCCTTTGAACAGGCTACGCCACGGTATTGGCAAAACGACGAGATCAATATCCTGCGCCTTGCTGCGGATGCTGTTGCCAATACCCTGGTACGCCAGGATCTGCTCGAGCAATTACAAGCCTCGCTCGATGAAACCGAGAACCTGTACCATCTTAGTACACGCATGTCCACCGCCGCCACTTTACAGGAAATGGTGGCCGTTATTCCTCAGGGGATGCGCATCCCGGCCATCAACCGCGCCGTACTGCTGCTCAAAGAAAGTGACCCATCCTTGGGGAAAGAGTACCTACGTGTGGTAGCCAATTGGCACAGCGGCCGTGGCACCCCGCCGCCACCCGTGGACACAGTCTATGGACCTGACCACCCTTACTATCATTTGACACACACCCGAACACCTCAATTTTATGAGGATGTCCTCGAACAGATCGCCGATCCCGCTATGCGCCAACAACTGCTGGATCTTTCGGTGCGGGCACTGGCTGCCCTGCCTTTATGGGCTTCGCGGGAACAACTAGGGGCATTGCTGTTGCTGTGCGATGAGCCCCACCACTTCAGTGGGCGTGAATTGCGCACCTACCCGCCCTTGGCTGGCCAGATGGCGACTGAGGTGGAAAACCTACGTCTCTTCGAGCAAACGCAAAAAGCCCTGGCGCGCACCGAATTACTCTACACCATCAGCAATGGCATTGCCCAGGCACGCAAGATTCAAGAATTAGCTGACTTGCTCTTTCAGCACGCCTTGCCCGCGACCGCCGAGAATCTTGCCCTCATCCTGGTCAATCGCACGCCCGAGGGTGAAGCCACAGCCCTCGAGGTCGCCGGCTTCTCCTCTAAGAATGCCGCATTACAGCGTCAGGGACTGGTGCTTCCGGTACAAGCCCTCCCAGCCTTGACACAACTGCGCTCCGAACCCTGGATTCTCACCAACCTCGAGCAAAGTGCGTTAGATCCAACGTCACGCAGTACATTGCAGTCTTTAGGATTTGTCTCGGGCTGTATCGTGCCCCTATCCAGTGGCGAACGCTTGCTCGGCTTACTGACAATCTCTGCCTCCCGTCCAATGACTCTTTCAAGTGAGGATATCCAAATCCTGCAGGCAGCAGGTAACGGCATCGCTGTTGCTATTGAACGCTTCAGCCTCTTGCACGAAGCCCAGCGCCGCGCTCTGCAACTCGAAACGGCGGCACAGATTGCCCGCGATACCCTTAGCACCCTGGATCTCAACACCCTGCTTGGGCGTATGGTGCAATTGGTGGCCCAGCGCTTCAATTATTACCATGTGGGTATCTACCTGAGTAATGAGGAGAATAGTCACCTAGTTCTACGCGAGGCTGCCGGTGCAGGACGTGATGATCTACTGGACAATCCACCCCGTTATGCCAGGGGATCGCGCACACCAATTGGACGTGTGGCAACTGTGGGCGAGCCACTTGTGCTCAATCGGGTTTTAGAAGATCCCTTCTACCAGCCTAATCCTTACCTTCCCTACACCCGTTCCGAGGTCATCCTGCCGCTCAAGACCGGCGACAATGTCATGGGGGTACTGGATATCCACGCCCGCAACGAGAACGCCTTTACTTCCGAAGATTTGCACGTACTCCAAATTTTGGCCGATCAAATCGCTGTCGCGATTGAGAATGCACGTGCCTATGAACTAGCCCAGCAGGCGGTGGAAGAGATGCGCCGTGCCGACCGGCTCAAGAGTCAGTTCCTGGCCAACATGAGCCATGAACTGCGCACCCCATTGAACTCTATCATCGGTTTCTCCAAAGTCATCCTTAAAGGAATTGACGGCCCGATTACCGAGTTGCAACGGCAAGATTTGACTTCGATCTACAACTCCGGTCAGCACCTGTTAGGGCTGATCAACGACATTCTCGATCTTTCCAAGATTGAAGCCGGGAAGATGGAATTGCAGTTCAGCGAAGTCAATCTGGTGGACTTGATCAACAGCGTGATGTCCACTGCTGTGGGTTTGGTCAAGGACAAACCAATCGCCCTGTATCACCATATTCCCGCGGATTTGCCCACCGTCATCGCCGATGCAACCCGCATTCGCCAGGTCTTGCTCAATTTCCTCTCCAACGCGGCCAAGTTTACTGAAGAGGGTTCAATTACGGTAGAAGCAAAGGTTGTCGAAAGCCCCAAGGGCACCCCCGAGGTCATGATAACGGTTACTGACACAGGCATCGGAGTAGCAGAAGAAGATCGTCACAAACTATTCCAGCCCTTCTCCCAGGTAGATGACTCACCCACACGCCGCACCGGTGGCACGGGGTTGGGGCTTTCCATTTGCCGCTCATTTGTAGAAATGCATGGAGGACGGATTGGGCTCTTGTGGAGCGAAGTGGGTAAGGGGAGCACTTTCTTCTTCACGCTGCCCGTTCCAATGCCAACAACGGCTCAAAGTGGCGAGTCAATGTCCGCCTTACCAGATGGCGCCCCGGTCATCTTGGCCATTGATGATGATCATCAAGTTACCCAACTCTACCAGCGCTACCTGGAGAACAACGGCTATCGCATTGTGCCGCTTCACAATCCGCATCAGGCCGTCGCTACTGCCAAGCGCCTGAAACCTTTTGCCATCACCCTTGATCTTATGATGCCCGACAAGGATGGCTGGCAAGTGCTCTTTGACCTCAAGAATGACCCTGAAACGCGAGATATTCCAGTGATCATTTGTAGCATCCTGGAAGAAGAGGAAAAAGGCTTTAGCCTAGGTGCAGCCGACTACCTGGTGAAACCTTTCTTGCCGGAGGATTTAATCCATGCCCTTTACCGCCTGAAGAATGGGGGTAGTGAACCCAAGATCTTAATCGTGGATGACTCGGCTGAAGATGTTCGCCTGCTTCAAAAAATCTTAGATACCGATGGCCGCTTCCAGATCCAGGTAGCCAGTGATGGGCAAGCGGCTCTAGAGCACTTGGCCCAATTTTCGCCTGACGTTATCCTCTTAGATCTATTCATGCCTGGAATGGACGGCTTCCAAGTTCTGGAGGCACTGCGTACTCACCCCACTTGGAGCCGGATTCCCGTCATCATTATTACCGGGGGTGATCTTTCCCCCGAGCAACGCGAGCAACTGGCTGAGTTCAGCAAGCGAATGCTCCATAAGAGCCAGTTCCACGAGAAAGACTTGTTCGCCCTACTAGAATCTGCCCTTCAAAAATGGTCCAAAGGCAATTCATCATTGCATTGAGGAAACGTGATGCTCAACGAACACTGCCAAATTGAGTGCCTGGATTGTGGTTTTCGAATGCCTTATCACCCCCTTGTAACAGCATGCTCTCATTGCGGAGGTACATGGCTCAAAGCCGTTTATGACTACGCCCACCTTTCTCGTGTCCTACCACCCCGGCTAAAGGAGCGCCCCTTCGACCTCTGGCGCTACCGCGAATTATTGCCAGTAACGCAACCAGCCCCCGAATTACGGCTTTCCGAAGGGGGCACGCCGCTCATTCGCGCGCTTAACCTGGGCATGATGTTGGGGTTACCCAACATCTTCATGAAGGACGAACGCCAGGGGCCCACCTCCTCATTTAAAGATCGTCAGGCAGCGCTCACCATCTCTGCCCTCAAGACCGTAGGGGTGCGTGAAGTTGTCTTGGCTTCAACCGGGAACGTTGCTATCGCCTATTCGGCGTATGCGGCACGTGCCGGGATCAAACTCTGGGCATTTCTCACCAGCCTCGTCCCTGCGGCAAAAATGCGAGAGGTGGCGCTTTACGGAACCCAGGTTATCAAAGTCACCGGATCCTATGATCAAGCCAAGCAGGTTGCCGCCGAATTTGCTCGGCAGCGCGGAATATACCTCGACGCTGGCGCACGAAGCATTGCCAACATTGAGTCCATGAAAACCATCGCTTACGAAATTGCCGAACAACTGGGAGGAGTACTTAACGAATCCCCCGAGACGATGGAAGGTGGACAGCTGCGTTGGCAGGCACCGGACTGGTATATCCAAGCAGTTAGCGGCGGTATGGGCCCCTTGGGCGTGCTGAAGGGCTTCCGCGAAATGTATGAGATGGGCTGGATTGACAAAATCCCCAAAATTGGGATCATCCAGGTAGAAGGTTGCGCCCCGATGGCGAATGCCTGGAAGCAAGGCCGTGATACGGCCATTCCGGTCCAATCCCCTCGCACCAACATCGCCACGCTGGCGACTGGCGATCCAGGGCGAACCTATACCTTGTTACGCAATTGGATGTTGGAAGGATCAGGTGGGGCATTTGAAAGCGTTAGCGACGAGGAAGCCTTTCGAGCGATCCACTTCCTGGCCAAAATGGAAGGAATGTCTGTGGAGCCAGCAGCAGCGGTGGCGTGCGCCGGATTGATCAAATTAGTGCGCAGTGGCCAAATCAAGCCCCACGAGGTCGTCGTCATGAATATTTCGGGGCACACGTTACCGGTTGAGCGGGCAGTCGTTGGCGATGGTTGGTCGCGCAACGTCGTAGTTTCTGAGGCCATCCATGCCGGTGCCGAAGAAGGATTGTTGGCAGCCTTGAGCAAGATCACCATTGATCGCTTCCCACGCATCGCTATCGTAGATGACCATCCCGAAGCACGGCGCTTGATCCGCCGCATTCTCCAATCTCAAGGCGAGTACACTCTCTACGAAGCCGCCAGTGGCCGCGAAGCCATTGAATTGGCCCAACGCGAACACCCTGATCTCATCATTTTGGATTTGATGATGCCGGAGATTGACGGTTTTGGCGTCATCGAAGCCTTACAAGCCCAGCCCGAAACAGCGGAAATCCCAATTATCGTCGTGACCGCCAAGGAATTAACCCCGGCTGAGAAAGATCGTCTGCGCGGACACATCCAATCCCTGATGCAGAAAGGAGATTTTATGAGCGATGATTTATTGGATGAAGTTCGCGCATTACTGAAGTGATGTCACCTCAACGAGGTTAGATATGTGGGCAAATCGGCGTTCCCAGGGGGTAATCGCAGCGCTGGCGTCAGCGCTGTTCATGGGCACCATGCCCATCCTTGGCAAGCAAGCCTTTGGGGCCGGCTTTTCACCTCTAGCGGTGGTCACCCTGCGGAGCACTACTGCCGCCCTTCTAATGTTAGGAGCCATGAACTTTCAGCGCCATTTCTTCTATATCTATCCGGTAGGACTGATAGGTTGCCTGATCGCCGGAGTGATCAACGGCATTGGTTCCATCTTTTACTATACGGCTTTAGTCCGTCTGGACGCCAGCGTAGGACATCTGATTTACTCGTTCTACCCTCTTTTTGTGGCTTTGTGGCTTTGGCTAGACCGCCAGAAAATTGGCGCGATTACCCTACTGCGCCTCACTCTGGCGTTGCCCGGTATTTATCTCTTAATCCGCACGGGTCACACCCCAGTTGATCTGGTGGGAGCCCTGATGATGTTGCTATCTGCACTCTTCTACGCCTTTCACCTCATTATCAATCAGCGCATCCTATACGAAGCCCCGGCGCCAACCGTGACGTTCTACACCCTTCTGGCTATGGCGGTTACCGTGAGTATTGCTTTTGGGGCTTCTCACCCAACGCTTCCCCCTTTTACCCTGGCGTGGTGGCCATTATTCGGAATGGCTGGTATCACCTTTCTTTCCCGTCTGACCCTATTCCTCGGCGTTAAAAACCTGGGCGGGCTTCAGACTGCCCTTCTAGGAATCAGTGAACTTTTGGTTACGGTTCTATTGGCACAAGTTTGGTTGAACGAACACCTCAGCCCTGCACAGTGGATTGGGGCATTATTAATCGCCGGAAGCATGATCCTAATCGCACTCGACCCGACCTCGCCAGAGCGACGAACCAGCAGTGGCTGGTTGCGATGGTTGAATCCACCCCAAATACCAGAAATTGATCTTCCCTGGCAACGTTAACCCTTAGATTACTCAATCAGCGGGCCGGGAGTGGCAGCAACCTGAAGGCAGTAGCCTAACTGCCGTTGATTGCGTAGCCAATGACCTCCTCCAAACCGGTCGAGTTTACGTCGCAACCGGCTTGCCACAGGACTCAACAGACGAGCCGCTTCAGAGCGGTGGATGGAACAACCATAGACTAGGCGTCCAAGGTCTTCGTACGATAGGGTGACGCCATGATTCGCCAAAAGTGCTTCCATCAGCCGGGCTTCAGTCAATGAGAGGCGCACAACCTGCTCCGCCGTCCGTAGTACTCGGTTCTGTACATCCAAAATGACCCCGTTGTCAAGATAAACCGAGAGGCGCTCAAACTGCAACGAGAACAAGGGCATGTAGAGGGCGCTCGAGGCATGAACAGCATGATCGGATTTGGTAACCTCTGCGCCCCGAGTTTGCAGATCAGCAATGGCTTCCACAAGGTTGCGTGGGGGTAAAGGTTTCTGTAAAACCACAGTTGATGTATGCCAATCTTCGGCTGGGGCTTTAATTCCAGGGGGTACAAGTAAGATGGTCTTAATACGCTCTTTATACGCTTCTAATGCCTTGTTGAGATCAATTCCCTCACCTTCGTGGCTAATATCCGCAAGCAGTACATTGAAAGCCTCATTCGCCAGCAGGGTTTCGGCTGTTTTAAGGGATGGCACTGTCGTTATCATCAAGCCAAGAGGCGCTATTAAAGAAACTAACCACAAGCGAAGCGCCTGGTCGGGCTCCAGGATCAAGAGATTACAAGAAAGACTCATTTCAGAATGGCCTTTAGCAAGGTCACGAACCGGGGGTACGGGGTAATTTGATTTTAACCGAAAACAAACGAAAAGCAAAATGTTTTTTGCTTTACATGAATTCAAGATTGATAGCTAACAAGATATTAGTCGCGCAGTATACTCAATCTAAGATTGTTATGCTTTCAGGAGGTAACTGTGCTAGACCATCTCTGGCATTTGATCGTAGGTTCTCCCCTTCCCACTCAGAGTTTATCCCGCGAGCGCTTAAACAAAATTCGGGCACTGGCCGCTTTTTCTCCTGATGCGCTTTCCTCGATTGCCTACGCTAATCAAGAAATCTATCTGGGTTTAGCACTCGCCGGAAGCGCTGGCCTGGCCCTCTTATGGCCAATTGGACTGGCGATCACCAGTTTACTGCTCATCGTAGCCCTATCGTATTTTCAAACCATCCATGGCTACCCTTCGGGAGGGGGCTCTTATGTTGTTGCCCGTGAAAATCTAGGAACGGTTCCGGGGTTAATTGCCGCCGCTGCCTTAATTGTGGATTACATCCTTACAGCCGCCGTGAGTCTTACTGCAGGTGTAGCCGCACTGGCTTCGGCTTTTCCGGCGCTTTGGGCTTATAAAGTTGAACTTGCGCTGGTGCTGTTAATTATCATCACAATAGTTAACCTCCGTGGTTTGCAGGAATCGGGAACCGTCATGGCGATTCCTGTGTATCTTTTCCTAAGCGTTTTTTTGTCAATGCTCGGGGTTGGCGTCATACAATTGATGGTGAAAGGCGTGAGACATTTTCCTCAAGCCACCTTACCCGTACTCCAGCCCGTAACCCCATTTTCTGTACTGCATGCCTTTGCCACCGGATGCACGGCATTGACCGGGATTGAAGCCATTAGCAACGGTGTACCTGCTTTTCGCCCCCCTGAAGCGCGCAATGCAGGACAAACCCTCATCATTATGGCTGGTCTCATGGGAACTCTCTTCCTTGGCAGCATTGGTCTGACCCAATTTCTGGCTGTAATTCCCTGGGCGGACGAAACCATCCTTTCAGCCCTGGCGCATCGGATTTTCGGGAGCACGCCGCTATATTTCCTGGTACAGATCAGCACACTACTTATCCTGGCCGTTGCCGCCAATACCAGTTTTGCCGGCTTTCCGCGTCTGGCCGCTATTTTGGCCAAGGATGGCTTCCTACCGCACCAATTGGCCGGATTGGGAGATCGGTTAGTCTATTCCAATGGGATCCTAACCTTAGCTGCCGTTACCGGGCTGCTTATCATTCTTTTTAATGGAAATACTCACGCCTTGATCCCTTTGTTCGCTGTTGGGGCCTTCCTGGCCTTTACCCTTTCGCAGATTGGAATGGTCAACCATTGGCAGCGAACCCGTGGTAAGCATTGGAAAACAAAAGCCTTTTTAAACGGCTTGGGGGGATTGAGTACAGGCATTACCATGTTCATCGTTGGGGTCAGCAAGTTTGTGGAAGGAGCCTGGATCATCCCCATCGCGATCGTATTAATGACATTGGGATTCCTGCGTATCCGCGACCACTATCAAGATGTTGCCCAGGAATTATCCCTTTCTGAATTTTCGGATCTCTCTACTTTAACGCCACCTCACCCCCGCATTGTCATCCCCATCTCAGGCATCCACAAAGGGATTGTTAATGCTGTCACGTTTGCACGTGCCATAAGCACAGAAATCACCGCCGTTTATGTCGAATTGGAACCCGGAAGCGGTGAGCAGATCCAGCAAAAGTGGACAACCCTTTGGCCAGACGTCCCCTTCGTAGTCTTATCGTCTCCCTACCGCTCCCTAGTAGGACCTTTGCTAGATTTTTTAGACCAAACCGATCGGGAACATAACGATGGACAGCTGGCTGTCGTCATGCTACCAGAGTTTGTCCCAGCCCGCTGGTGGCACTTTTTCCTTCACAACCAATCTGCCTGGCTGATTAAAACCGCATTACTATATCGGCGTCGTCACATGGGCTTTCAACGTGTGATCATTGACGTGCCTTATCATCTTAGACGCTAACTACCAATCACATGGGATGAGGTTGATTTATTTAAGGAATATCCGTATAAAGGGGCATTTAAAACAAGGGGTGGCTGATGGGGGTCGAACCCACAACCACCTGATCCACAGTCAGGTGCTCTGCCTTTGAGCTACAGCCACCGTATTTCAGTTTTGATTTTAACACAACCCCCAACGTTCGACAAGGAGGTCGTGGCTAAACTCATTTTCGCCCCCACCTCTCAAATCTTTCATTAACATAACAGTGGTAGAATTAGCGCTTGCAAAGCCCCTGCTTCAATGGGGAGGACGCTATGACGAACGTCATTACCTGGGAAGCGTTACTTACCCTGCTCAAAGTGCTTTACGCCTTGTGTATGTTGGCAGTGGTGATCCCCGGGCTTAACAGCCTGTTTCTTGCCTACACATATCTCCGAAACCGCCAACGTCTCCCTCGTTTTTCCGATTTTCCACCTCCCGTGTCATGGCCGCGAGTCACCATACAACTTCCGATCTACAACGAAGGGCAACTGGTTACCCGCTTATTGCGCGCCATTATTCGCCTAGACTACCCCCGTGATCGCCTGGAAATCCAGGTTCTGGATGATTCCACCGATGAAACCAGCAAACTCGCCCGTGCACTAGTCGAACGCTATCAACGCGAAGGCTTTCAAATCATCTATCGTCATCGCAGTAATCGCCAGGGTTACAAAGCCGGTAACCTGTCCTCAGGCCTCTCAATCGCACGGGGTGAGTTAATCGCCATCTTTGATGCCGATTTTCTCCCCTCACGTGATTGGCTGAAACGGGTTGTACCAGCATTTCAAAACCCGCAAGTAGGTTTTGTACAGACTCGTTGGGTTCACTACAACGCCCACACCAACCTTCTCACCCGCCTGGTTAATTTAGCCATGGATGGTCATGCCATTGTGGAACAGGGTGGTCGTGCTGCAGGTGGATTCTTTATCGGGTTTGACGGCTCAGGTGGCATTTGGCGCCGGGAGTGCATCGAGGCTGCCGGTGGTTGGCAATGGGATACTCTAACCGAAGATCTCGATTTGGCCTACCGTGCTCAACTTTTGGGTTGGAAAGGACTTTACCTGCCTGATGTTACCGTCTTGGCAGAGTTGCCCGCAACCCTGGCCGCCCTCCGACGGCAACAATATCGCTGGGCGAAAGGTAGCCTCCAAACCTTGCGTAAACTCGGGGCACGGCTGTGGCGTGCCCCGCTACCCTGGAAGGTGCGTTTGGAGGGCTTGCTCCACCTTGCCATGTACGTTCCTTTCCCTTTTGCGGTTTTGGCACTTCTGTTGATCCTGCCGCTAGGTTTGTGGGCACCCTCATATTTCAACCTCTTCCTCTGGAGTGTTTTGGGAGGTGTGGGGCTAGCTGCAGAATACCTTACTGCTCAAACCGAAATTAATCCCCGTTGGACATCGCGGCTTAAGTTACTACCCGGGATGGCCTTGCTTGGAATCGGCCTCAGCCTAACCTGCGCTTTTGGTGCCCTTGATGGCTGGCTCCACAATGGCGGCGTATTTGAGCGAACACCGAAAAGTGTGACTTCGAAATCAAAGATAATGGCCAATGTCCCAAAAACTATCTATAATTATCTTGAATGGGGTGAAGGCCTATTGAGCCTTTATCTTTTGATCTCGGCGTTATTGCTGGCAAGCCACGCGCAAGCCAGTATGTTACCATGGCTGTTTATCAGTTTCACCGGTTTCTTTCTAATGTCCCAGGGCGCTTTCTTAGAGGAACCATTAACCAGTTCATCCCCCCTCTCTACCACCAATCGCCACCTTTCATCATTGACCAAATAAAATTCAATCCCCTTCAGGAGAGACCACCATGCGTAAGCCTTTCGTTGCCGGAAATTGGAAGATGAATAAAACTGTTGAACAAGCCCGCGTCCTGGTTTCTGAGATGCTACCGGGGCTGCAAGCTGTGAAAGCGGTAGAACGGGTGCTATGCCCACCCTTTACCAGCCTGATGGCGATAGCTGCTATGTTGAGCGGCACCGATATCGGCTTGGGTGCGCAAAACATGCACTGGGAAACCGCCGGTGCATTCACCGGCGAGATCGCACCTGCTATGGTCAAAGAGTTTTGCCAATATGTGATCCTCGGCCACTCAGAGCGACGTACCTACTTCGGTGAAACCGATGAAACGGTTAATCGCAAGGTACGTGCCGCGTTGGCCCACGGGCTCACCCCCATCGTCTGCATCGGCGAAACACTGGCCGAAAACGAGGCTGGACGTACAGCCGAAGTCGTCTCCCACCAGATTGAACAGGGGCTGAAAGACCTGACGCCCGAACAAGCCAGCAGATTGGTCATTGCCTATGAACCGGTTTGGGCTATCGGTACCGGGCGCGCCGCCAGCGGTGAAGACGCAAACCGCGTGGTGGGAGATGTCATCCGCCCTACCCTGGCCAAGATGTTCGGGAATACCGTTGCCGAGGGAGTGCGCGTGCTTTATGGCGGATCGGTAACTGCCGCTAACGCCGCCGAGTTCTTCACTCAACCCCAGATTGACGGGGCATTAGTTGGCGGTGCCAGCCTGAAAGCCGCAGAATTCGTAAAAATCGTCGAAGCCGCGGCCAAGTGAGAGTAGTTTGGCGTTTGAAGGCCTAATTGCTTTTGGTCTAACTCTGCTTTCCTTCCTCGTGATTCAGCGCTGGCTGCATCATGAAATGCAGATATTTTTCTATCTCCTGACCCGACGCCCCAACCTGGCGATGATTCTATTTTCCATTCTCCTCTTACCAGGAGTGGTGTTACACGAATTTAGCCACGTTCTGTTCGCCAAGTTGCTGCGCGTTCCATTGCGGGGCTTCTCGCTCCTCCCCCGGATGTTGCCCAACGGTCAATTGCAATTGGGGAGCGTGCAGACATCTAAAACTGATTTTCTCCGTGATGCCCTGATTGGGGTAGCCCCTTTTTTCATTGGCACGCTGGTGGTTTCCCACCTCGGTTCGAACTACTTGGGCCTCAAAACTTTGCTTCCGCTCTTGCTTCAGGCTAACTGGCAAGGCCTCCTACCCCAGGCACTCGTCCTAACCCAACAACCCGATTTCTGGCTCTGGTTCTATCTCACGTTTACCATTAGCAGTACTATGATCCCCTCCGCTGCTGACCGCCGCGCCTGGTGGGCTGTAGCTGTAGCCTTGGGTATTTTTTCTATGGTAGCCTTTTTAGCCGGGATCGGGCAATGGTTAGCCCTTACCCTGTGGCCTTTGCTTAACCGGGCTCTCTTAACATTAGGATTAATTTTGGGGATGGCTTTAACCATCCATTTGGTTTTAGCCATCCCCATTTGGGGCATTAACCGATTATTGTTCCGTGCACAACGCGCTCTCGCCCCCTGAACCACGCGTATTTGTAAAAGATCGCGTAAAGGGCTCAACCCGTGCCGAATTGACGATCTCCAGCATCCCCCAGCCCGGGCACAATATAACCTTGATTATTCAGGCGCTCGTCAATGGCCGCCAGGTAGATCGCCACATCCGGATGATGAATCTCTAATCGCTGAATGCCCTCGGGCGATCCGATCAGCCCCACGAACTTGATGCGTTTTACACCCCACTGCTTAAGTATATCCACGGCTGCAATAGCCGACCCACCTGTGGCCAGCATTGGATCCAAGATCAAACACACGCTGACTCGAGGCTCGGTCGGGAGTTTGTTGTAGTATTGCACTGGCTTAAGCGTCTTTTCATCCCGATAGATGCCCAAGTGCCAGACCTCTGCCGAGGGCATGAGTTCCCACACCCCTTCAACCATGCCCAAGCCGGCGCGCAGAATGGGCACCAGCCCGATTTTTTCCACTAACTCAGCCCCTTGAGCAATCCCCATGGGAGTCTGCACCGTCACCGGGCGTGTCGCCAGGTCCGCAGTCGCCTCATAGGCCAATAGCGCACTCAACTCACGGACTAATTCGCGGAATCGCTTGGGTTCGGTCTCCACCGCGCGCAACTTGGCTAACTTATGAGCTATGAGGGGATGTTTTGAGACATGGACGAGCGACATATGCGACGGGCTCCTTTGCTCAAATTTCGCTTATTATAATTCAATCCCCAGGCAGAAAGCAGTTATAATCAAACCGATATGAACGAATCCAAGCAGCGCCTCGTACAACCCGAAAGCCGGCCAGATGACCGACTTGATCAGGCTCTGCGCCCGCGCCGCCTGGCCGACATTATTGGGCAAGATAGCCTAAAGGAAAATCTCTCCATCCTTATTGCCGCAGCCCGCCAGCGCGGGGAACCCCTGGAACATGTCCTCTTCTACGGCCCGCCAGGGCTGGGTAAAACCACCCTCTCCCATGTTCTGGCCAATGAAATGGGCGTTGAGATCAAAGTGACTGCAGGCCCGGCCATCGAACGAGCCGGAGACTTGGCAGCAATTCTAACCAACCTCCGCGCTGGGGACATCCTCTTTATTGACGAGATCCATCGCCTGGGCAAAGCCATCGAAGAGATCCTCTACCCGGCCATGGAAGATTTTGCGCTCGATATTGTCATCGGAAAAGGACCGGCAGCACGTTCGATCCGCCTTAAACTCCCCCGTTTTACCCTGATCGGCGCTACCACTCGCCTGGCTATGGTCAGTGCACCGCTGCGGGCACGTTTTGGCGCCGTCTATCGCCTGGATTATTACAGTCGCGAGGCGATCGAGCAAATTCTGAGCCGCGCCATGCTGCTGCTCGGCGTTCATGCCGATGCGGAAGGGATTGCGGAGATTGCCCGCCGTTCACGAGGCACCCCCCGCGTAGCTCTGCGTCTCCTACGTCGCGTGCGCGATTACGCCCAAGTCCGCGGAGCCGGTCAGATCACGGCCGAAATTGCCCGCGAGGCGTTAAGCCTTCTCAACGTAGACCCTCTTGGATTGGACGACGTAGATCAACGTGTTTTGCGCACCGTCATTGAGAAGTACAACGGCGGTCCGGTAGGACTCAATACCATTGCCGCCTCCATCGGCGAAGAACCCGATACCATTATGGACGTGGTTGAGCCCTACTTGCTCCAATTGGGCTTTCTGGATCGTACCCCGCAGGGCCGCGTTGCGACCCCTTTAGCCTATGCCCACTTGGGCATCCCATATACCAAAAACAACCAACAGCCTTCTCTTTTTCCGCGAAATGATGACGAATTAAAATAAAGGTTTCTTTTATGTCTAACGCACCTTATAAGACTTCCGATTTCGATTATGAACTTCCCCCCGACCGCATCGCCCAAACCCCGGTCGAGCCGCGCCATAATGCACACTTGTTGGTCATGCGGCGGGATCGTCCTGACCTTGAGCATACCATTTTCTGGGAGATTGGACGCTATCTTAACCCCGGCGACTTATTGGTGGTCAATGAGACTCGCGTCATCCCAGCACGTTTGCGGGCGCGCAAACCCTCCGGCGGACGGGTAGAGTTGCTTTTGATTAAAAAAATCGCCGACCACACCTGGGAAAGTTTGGTGGGTGGCAAACGGGTCCGACCTCCAATGCGCCTTCAAGTTGAAGGTGGACCTGCCGCCGAAGTCGTCGCCGAGTTGGGAGGTTCGCGTCGCCTGATCCGATTCACCGAGCCCATAGAACCTTACTTGTCTCAGATTGGGCAGATGCCCCTTCCCCCCTATATTCATGAACCATTGCGCGACCCCGAACGGTACCAAACCGTCTTCGCCCGTGAACCGGGATCGGCTGCTGCCCCAACTGCTGGCTTACACTTCACCCCCGAACTCATCGAACGCCTTAAGGCTCAGGGGCTCAGCTTCGCCGGCTTGGTGCTCCATATTGGCCTGGACACCTTCGCCCCAGTAACCGAGGAAGACCCAACTCAGCATCGCATCCATACCGAATGGTGCGAACTTCCTCCCGAAACAGCGGAGCGTATCAATGCCACGAAAAGGGC
>NZ_JBWGPQ010000019.1:0-21284 GCF_056331585.1 Thermanaerothrix sp. | reverse complement strand
CTTGCTTTTTCAGCCCATATGCCCGCGCCAAAGGAATTACCGCCATAACGCCAGTATTAGGTTGATTAAGGCTACCCACCACCCGCTCCGTGGCTTTGAGTAGACGTTCTACGGTGGCTTCATCTTCCACAATGGAAAACAAGGTGCGATTGGTATTTTCAATATGCTCTCGAAAATTTTCTAAAGAGGGGAACAGCGGAAAATCCTCCCGCCACGCCCCACCGCTTTCGCGGAATCGCACCAAACCTTTGCTCAAGAGAATCGTCACCCCACTCACCCCCACACCTTCCCACGCATCAAGTAGAGCATCCAAATTTTCAGGATCATTGAGGACAAACAAAACTAGAAACATAAACGTGAATCACCTCATTCAGGATTTTGACTCAAAAGTTTCCACCGAAGCTTCGGGGGTGGACACAGCTTCGATCATCTCGGCTCTGTCCTTCTTTTCCTGATGAGCAAATGTGGCTCGTAATAAGGGGGGTGTGACCAGGGTAGTTACCAGCACCATCGCCACAATAGCCGGAAAGACCTGCGGTGAAAGCCAGCCGTTATCCAGCCCAACTGTCGCCACAATCAACCCTACCTCCCCGCGTGAGACCATCCCTATTCCTAATTGTAGCGCTTCTAACCAGGAGTAACCCGAAGCCCGCGCCCCCAATCCTGCACCCAGGATCTTTCCGATGATGGCAACCAGAATCACCCCCAACATGATCCAAAAGGTATCGAGTCGAATTAGGTGAAGATCAACCGCAAGACCGACATTGACAAAAAACATCGGAATAAAGAAACCGTACCCTAAGGCACGCAAGCCACTTTCAATCTGTCCTTTTTCCGGCGTGCGCGCAAACATTAAGCCAGCCAGGAACGTGCCGGTAATGGCAGCCATTCCTCCAAGTACCTCGGCCGCTAAGCCATAAAGTAGCATTATGACAATAGCAAAACTTAATGCTGCCTGACTGATCGGTAGCTGGACTACGCGTTGGCTGAGCCGTGGGAGAATCCACAACCCGAACCCCATCGAAAGAGCTAGGAAAATCGCCATGCGCAACATAACCGGCAGAACGGTTGTCGGTGTTAAGCCACCATCGCCGAGAGCCAGAAAGATCGATAGGAATAAGATAACCAAAATATCATCGAAAACGGCTGCCCCCAGCAATCCCAGTCCAACTCGGGTGCGTAAGACATTCAGTTCCATTAAAGTTTGAGCCGAGATACTGACGCTGGTTGCCCCCAGAGTGAGGCCTAAAAAGAGCGCGCTATCTAAGGGCATGTGAGCCAATAGCCCCACCCCTGTCCCTAACGCTACCGGGACAATAACACCCAGGGAGCCACTTAATAGCGAAACACGCGTATTACGCACAAAATCGCGAATATGGAGTTCCATCCCCGCCAGGAACATCAGGATGAGAACTCCCAACTCGCCAATTTCATACACAAATTCCCCCAAATGGGCATCGGTGAAAATGTGCAGATGAACCAGGTCAATCAGCGAAGGACCAAGCAATAACCCAACCAGTAGCTCCCCGAGAACCGAGGGCTGTCCAAGGCGTGTGCTTATATAACCCGCGGCTTTTGCCGCGAACAGAATGATGGCAGAAACCAAGACAAATTGTAAAAACGGCGTCATGGCGGCTATGCTCTCAGGAAGTTTGTCCAAAGTTTACCATGAAATTGTTATCTTTTCTGAGACGAGGGATACGATATACTAAACAATGCAGGCTAGCAAGGAGATAATCTATGAGCGACCTTGAGAAGGAAAAACAACGCTGGGAAACCCAAACGTTACGTCCCTTAATTGAAAAATATCCTGAGCGCAAACCCGAATTCTTTACCTCATCCCAAATTCCGCTTCCGCGGGTAGCCCTTCCACCAAAACACTTCGATTACATGGAGAAACTGGGCTTTCCGGGTGAATATCCTTTTACCCGCGGCGTCCAACCCACCATGTACCGAGGTCGCTTATGGACCATGCGGCAATATGCCGGCTATGCCACCGCGGAGGAATCTAATCAGCGCTATCGTTACTTACTCGCTCAGGGCCAAACCGGCCTTTCGGTCGCTTTCGATTTGCCCACTCAAATTGGTTACGACGCCGATGACCCCATGGCAATCGGTGAAGTGGGAAAAGTAGGGGTGTCGGTATCGTCCCTGCGAGACATGGAAATCCTGTTTAAGGACATTCCTTTGGACAGAGTTTCCACCAGCATGACCATCAACGCCCCAGCGGCCATACTGCTGGCAATGTACATTGCGGTGGCTAAGCGGCAAGGTGTAGATCCTAAGTGGTTGCGCGGCACCATTCAAAACGACATCCTTAAGGAGTATGTAGCCCGGGGTACATATATCTTCCCGCCTGGACCTTCCATGCGCTTGATCACCGATGTCTTCAAGTACTGTGCCAAACATGTGCCACGCTGGAACACCATTAGTATCTCCGGTTATCACATTCGTGAAGCCGGCGCCAACGCCGTTCAAGAGATAGCCTTCACCCTGGCCAATGCCATCGCTTACGTGCAGGCTGCGATTGACTCTGGTCTCCAAGTGGATGAGTTTGCCGCCCAACTTTCTTTCTTCTTCGCTGCCCATAATCAATTCCTGGAAGAGGTCGCCAAATTCCGTGCTGCCCGCCGTCTATGGGCCCAAATTATGCGGGATCGCTTTAAGGCTCAGGATCCTAAATCTTGGATGCTGCGCTTCCACACCCAGACGGCTGGCTCCACCCTGACGGCGCAACAACCAGAAAACAACATCGTGCGTGTGACCATTCAGGCGCTAGCGGCGGTGCTTGGGGGAACCCAATCGTTACACACCAATTCCATGGATGAAGCACTCTGGCTGCCCACCGAAAAATCGGTACGAATAGCCCTGCGTACCCAACAGATTATTGGATACGAATCCGGAGTGGCAGATACCGTGGATCCGCTCGCCGGTTCTTACGTGATTGAATACCTGACTGATGAAATCAGCCAGCGCGCTATGGAGTACATTCATAAAATTGATACCATGGGGGGTGCCCTGGCTGCCATCGAGAACGGATACATGCAGCAGGAAATCCAGGAATCAGCCTATCGCTATCAACAGGCCGTTGAAAGTAAAGAACAAATCATCGTGGGCGTCAATGCCTTTCAAATTGAAGAGCAGTTGGATCTGGAGCGCCTAAAAGTAGATCCGGCCATTGAGGCTGCCCAGCGTGCACGGTTGGCCGAACTGCGTGCCCAACGAGACAACGCCAAAGTTAGCGAACTGCTTACACGCCTTGAACAGGCTGCCCGCGGAAGTGAAAACCTGATGCCGCTTTTTATCGAATGCGTAGAGAACGACATAACTCTGGGAGAAATTTGCCGCGTTTTGCGTCAGGTATGGGGCGAGTATCAACCCCCCACCTGGATCTGATCCAGAACGAGGTAATACTATGGCAAAAATCACGAAAATCAATCACATTGCTATTGCCGTGCCCGACATTGACACGGCACTTGCCTTCTGGCAAGATGCCTTAGGTCTAACGGTAGATCATGTTGAGGATGTGCCCAGTCAACAGGCGACGGTGGTGTTTATCCCGGTGGGTGACAGCGAAGTTGAACTGGTCAAACCGACCAGCGGGGACACCGGTGTCGCCCGCTTTATTGCCGAACGCGGGGGTGGCATGCACCATCTCTGCTTTGAGGTGGACAACATCGAAGAGATGCTCGCACAGTTAAAAGAAAAGGGGATTCGATTGATCAACGAATCCCCACTCGAATTGCCGGGCCGTAAAATGGCGTTTATCCACCCCAAAAGCACCGGCGGTGTGTTGGTCGAACTCTACCAAATCACCCGCTAGTGCGCTTTAACTCAAGCAATACGACGTGCTTCCATATAAAAGCGCTTCTCAATGGCCTCGCCCATCGAGAAAGTCTTTCGTGGTAGGACGCCATCCAGGATCACGGTGCGGAACAGTTCAGTCTTGGGCATAGCCGGCAAATAAAAGCCGTAATTTCCCTGCTGACGTCCTAAGGTGACCACCACCTCGCGACCGTGAATATAATCAATCTTAGCGCCACTCGCTTGCTTGAGCCAGGCATCCAGAAAAGTCTGCAGGGTCCCCACCGGCAGATTTGAGTCAGGCTGATAAACCTGCGCCAACCAGTACCCCTGCGGCGAGATCACACCAAAACAATGTTCGTTTTGAGTCGGTGGACAATGGACACGATCAACCATCTCATCTTCACTGACACAAGGCTGGAGGGTCAAGCGCTCCCCAAACCATGCTTTTAGGTCTGTTAACATATCACGCTGGGTGTTGAAGACAACACGGTGAATCGGCTCAAATTCCAGGCCTTCATCATAGAGATTTTCAATCTCAACCAGAGCATATCGCGCAGGATGGTCAGGGCCAACCTGGGCCTTGATCTTTTCCCACACGGATTTAGCCGTCGCGAGAGAGTGATTACCATCACCAACAGCAAAGAGTAGCACGCCTTTGTCATGATTAACACCGTATTTCGTATAAAAAACCTCAGGCGAAGCCAAGCGCTCCAGCGCCCGCATCACCTGTTGCTCCAAAGACAGGTCATCCACCCAACGCCCCCGTAAGCGACCACTTCCGAGCATCAAGTCAAAGTCGTACAGCAAAGGCAACCGCTCAGACTGTTCCGCTACCGGTTCGATCACCGTACGTTCCGGGTCGTCTATCAACACTAAGATATGCGGAAGTTCTAACAAGGCACCCTCACGAATGCGCATGCGGGGTGGAATTCGCTCTAGAATGGTCCCTTCGGTGGCTCGAATGAGTGATTGCGCACCCGGAGTGAATTCGTACTTCTCGAGATCCAGAGCCATGATCAAGCCACGCCGTGTCTTCTCACCGACGGTTCGTTCCACATAAATTAAGCCAGTATATGCTTCAAATAAATTAGCCTCAAGATAGCGCCGCATGGTTTCCTGAGCACTCTGAATACGCCGAGTTTCTTCCGGTGTCCCCAGGTAAACCTCCGGCAAGATCAAATGGAACGTTGAAGGTGCCTCACCAACCAGAGCAGCCACCTTTTCCCAATAGTCCGGTTGTGAGGTGAATTGATCACAGGCAATGACCGCCCATTTTTGGAGATCAATTCCCGGCTTGGGAAGAAGAACATCTGCAACCTGGACACCAATTTGAGGATAGTTTCGCATCGCAAACCTCGCGCAGTGAGATGATGAAACAGGCAATGTAATTCTATCAAACTTTACCTCTTGCCAGCAAATTTACCCGGCCCCCCTCAATCAAAAAAGGCCACACCGAGTAGGTGCAGCCTTGTTCAATAACCTTTTCTTGTGTTCTTACATACCCGCCATGTAAGCAATGCCTACAGTGCCCGGGCCGGTATGGGTGCCGATTACCGGGCTGACCTCCGCTAGCACCAATTCTACCAGCCGTTCTTGGGGATAACGCTGGCGCACCCGCTCCATCAGATCTTCGGCTTCTTGTGGTGCATTGGCGTGCAAGCAGGCAAAGCGCAGCGGTGACTGATCTCCAACCCGCTCATCTAAAAGGTCTAGCAAACGATCAATGGCCTTGCGTTGGGTACGAACACGTTCAACTGCCTCCACTCGCCCATCACGCAGTTCCAGCAAGGGTTTGAGATTAAGCGCTGTCCCCAGGAAGGCTGCTGCCCCACCAATGCGCCCCCCACGATGGAGAAACTCCAAGGTGCTGACCACAAACACCGCGCCAGTATGATTTACCGCCCGGTGCGCCAATGCTTTACATTCCTCAAAGGACGCGCCCTGAGCCGCCGCACGGGCTACACTGAGCACGTGATATCCCAATGCCATAGCCGTAACTTTGGAATCAACCAGTTCAATCCGCTCACGCTTGAGCATTTCACGGGCTTGAGTCGCCGAATCCAACGTTCCCGATAACTTGGCTGAAATATGAATGCTCACAATATCATAGCCTTCTTCGAGCAGGGTGGCATACACTTGGCGGAAGGCTTCCGGTGAAGGTTGTGAGGTTGTTGGCATAACCTTGGCGGTCTTTAGTCGGGTATAGAACTCCAGGGGTTGAATATCTACGCCGTCGCGGTAAGTTTCTTCGCCCCAAACCACCTGTAAAGGGACCACATAAATGGGCAATTCCTTACTCAACGCCTTGGGGATGTAAGCCGTGCTGTCAGTAACCACGGCAACCTTGGACATAGCATACTCCTCCTTTGACCAATCCAGTGCTATCCATTCTGGCATAGTTTAACACGGTTGGAGCAAAAAAGTTGCTGGATATCGAATGTCTTGAAGATGGGAAAAAAGCGGTCAAGCCACCCGGTTGACACTTGGCTCGATTTTGTATTACTATAAGTAATGCTCCAGGTCGGTCGGATGATCGCGGCCTCGCCAGGTGCGAGGCTGAGGAAAGTCCGCACTCCACAGAGCACGGTGCCGGGTAACACCCGGGGCGGGGTAACCCGCCGGACAGGGCCACAGAAACAGGTAGCCCTCGTGCTTTCGGGCACGGGTGGTGATAGTGAAAAGGTGGTGTAAGAGACCACCAGTACCGGTAGTAATACCGGTGGCTAGGCAACCCCCACCGGGAGCAAGGCCAAGCAGGGGCAAAGTCCGCATTTGCGGGCGGGAAGTTGCTCGCTTCCCTCGAGCCCGGGTAGGCCGCTAGAGCGGGTCGGCAACGGCTCGCCCAGAGAGATGATCATCCCGGCCGGTGCCGTCTCTGGTACGACCAGAGATACCCACCGGACGGACAGAATGCGGCTTACAGACCGGCCTGGGGTGTCTCTTTTTTCATCTCTCGTCCTTTTTAAGGAGGTATTCTCGATGACGTACGAACCGACGGCTTCGCCCCCTTCTGCTCCCCCACCACCCACCCCCCCTAACCGCCCGGGACTGGCTATTGCCTCCCTGGTGCTCGGTCTGATCACACTTATCGCCTGGTGTCTGCCGATTTGTGGCGCCCCGCTGGCGATTGCCGGGATCATCACCGGTATTTTAGGCTTAAGCAGCACCAACCGCGGTATGGCCATCGCCGGCCTGATCATCGCCAGCCTAGGACTGATCCTCTCAATTGTCAATTCCGTAGTGGGGATGCTGTTCGCGCCCCAATTCAGCCAGATGTTTGAAGAAATCCTGCGCGAACTTCCAGTGCAACCCTAATCTTTTCCCCACGGTTTTGCTAGCGTGACACAGCGGGCAGGAAAAAAGCATAGGGTAAGTCTTCCACCACCGTCAGAGTCACGGCAACATCAAAGGGCGAACCAAGAACATTTTCCCCTCCCTCCACCACCACCCGAACCACATCGGAATAGGTACTGGACGAAGCGGGAATCTTAGACCCATCTAGATTGATGAGCACAGAATTGCTTGGGGTGGTGCCGTTTGTCGGTGTGATTTGAATCCAATCTGGTGCAGAGAGGATACGCCAAGATATAATCTGATCATTCCCGCTGTTCGTTATTTGAAGGGTGGCTTGCGCGGGTAAGGCCTGACTTTTCGCTCGGTTGAACAAAAAAGATACTCGTGATGGCTGTACCGTAAGAACAGGCCCGCCTGTGGTTAGTTCAATTGAATCACAAGCCGTGTAAATTTGAGCGTCCTTCTTCAACTCGGCACAGACCGTGTGGATTCCCCGGGTCCACTTCAAACGCCACGACACTGTGGGCGAAAAGGGCCGCCATTCGCCCCACGGATCATCATCATTACGCAAGCGCATTTGTGTCCATACACCCATCCCGTAGATGTAAAGTTCCACGTTCGGATCTGAGGTTTGAGCATATTCGCGATTAATGACTAGGGGGTAAATTCCATCGCGCCGCCCAAAATTCTGCACCCAGTAACGAAAGTATGAGCCGCTTCCCTCGTCATAACCCACCCCGAGTTCCCAATAATTTGGAGATTCAATATTCGCACGATGGCCGTCAGAGCCCAGCCACCCTTGCATGACACTATCGGGCGATGCATACCCCGCGGCAATATTCTCGCCCAGATTTCGCCAATTTTTATAAAAAGCCGTGATCCGCGTGTTCCAATTGCAAACCGGGGTCAGAGTATTTCCACTGCGATCATACGAGTCATGGTAAACATAATCATCTTGGCGCATATCGCGGGCGTGGTAGCGAGCCGCGTTATCCAGTTCCGCCACGCGCTTAAGCGGGGGCAAGCCTTTTGAAGCCCGATGATCGTTGACCAGCTCAACGACGCGCTGTTCGAAATCAGCCCGAACCGGGCTGAGTGTTTCACTACCGGTAGCACACCCTGTAAACAGGGTCTCGAAATCCCCGGACTCGAACAAAACCGATGAGCCAACGGTTGGGAAAGGCTCTTGAGCCAAGGCAGCCCTAGTGGAAGCAAAGAATACCACCAGGCTCAAAAGTGCAAGGAGCATCCGCTCTAATCGGGAACCCATAGTTCTATTTTTCATCCTACCCGTTGTTCCTCATAATAATGGATTTGTCTTTAGGCGTTGCCTTACAATTCCTTTGCAATTCTTCAGTTTGGTCTGTCATTAGGCAAATTGTTGACGAATTATAAGGGCTGAATTATCCTTAGGTGTGGGGATGGGAGAGCTCCGGTGAGCTCCCCGGTCTTCAAAACCGGTGACGGGTCGCGTGGCGAGCCGTGGTGGGTTCGACTCCCATTCATCCCCGCCTGAATGTCATCCAGGCATTACGCCTTTGCACTGCAAATGAGATCAGGTGATGATTATGGATTTTTCTTTTGACCTCCAACGTCAGGACCTCATTGAGACCTATATCCGCCGTATTTTTTACATTGAGGACGTCACGCTAGGGAGTGAACGCACACCTTATCTGATACGTTACCGCGGACGATTGATTGCCCCCGATTCGGCCAGTGCTTATGATACCTTGAACATTCAACTCAAGCCCCTTGGCCTGACGCCGCTCTTCCGCAGCGAAGAAGGTCGTCATACGATTTACATCATCCGTGGTTTGCCTTCGGCGCGCCCTTCCAACCCCACGATTAATCTGATTTTCTTCATCCTGACTTTGCTCAGTGTTTGGCTTACCGGGGGTGTTCTGAGTAGCGAGGGAGAACTTACCGGCTCAGCATCACAGATCATCCTACAACTTCTCAAAAATGGCTGGCCATTTGCGCTTAGCATGATGGCCATTCTGGCTGCGCATGAGTTTGGGCACTATCTGATGGGACGCCATCATGGTGTGCATGTCACCTTACCCTATTTTCTACCCTTACCTTTTCCCATCAGTCCGTTCGGGACCATGGGCGCCTTTATCAATATGAAGGAAGTGCCCAAGAACCGGCGTATTCTCATGGATATCGGCATCGCCGGGCCGCTCAGCGGATTAATCGTCGCAATACCCGTTTTACTCATCGGCTTGTCCCTTTCACGCCTGGAACCCCTGCCGGCCTTTCCCCAACCCGGCGCGTTGGGACAGGCACAACTAGAGGGCAACTCGATCCTTTATCTTTTGCTTAAGTTCGTGGTCTTTGGCCGCCTATTACCTGAACCGGCCACCTACCAGGGTTTGCCGCCTTTGCTTTATTGGCTTCGCTACATTTTCACCGGGCAACCCTTGCCGTATGGCGGTGTGGATGTGATCTTGCATCCGGTGGCGTGGGCCGGCTGGGGTGGCTTATTGATCACGGCCCTAAACCTAATCCCTGCCGGGCAATTGGATGGGGGGCACATTCTTTACACCCTTTTCGGGCGCAAGCGTGCCCAGGCGCTCTTTCCGGTCATTTTGGCTGTGCTCATCCTGATGGGTTTTATCTGGAGTGGTTGGTGGCTGTGGGCCTTGCTGATCTTCTTCTTCGGTCGCACCTATGCCGAACCTTTGGATCAGATCACCGAATTGGATGGGCGGCGACGCCTGATCGGTGCAGTCATGTTGATCATCTTTGTGCTGATCTTCACCCCCGTTCCGCTAGTCTTAATGCCATGAAACGATAATCCTATGACCAATGAAGAATTGGCGGCCGTTTTTGAACGCATAGCTAACCTCTTAGAAATCAAGGGTGAAAATGTCTACCGGGTGCTATCCTATCGGCGCGTGGCCGAATTACTGCGCACGCTAGGGCAAGACGTCCACGTCTTAAGGGCACAGGGACGATTGCAAGAGATACCTGGCGTGGGCAAAGCCATTGCGGAGAAAATTGAAGAATTGCTGGACACCGGAGAACTGGGTTTATTGAAGCGTCTCGAAGCCGAGGTACCCCCTTCGCTCATTGATTTGCTCCAAATTCCCGATGTGGGTCCAAAACGCGCCGCCCTGTTTTGGAAACAAGCCGGTATTACCACCCTCGAAGCCTTGGAAGAAGCTGCTCGCGCCGGACGCTTACGCCACTTGCCCGGCATGGGAGAAAAGAGTGAGGCCCGCATCCTGGAAGGCATTGAGGCACTGCGCCGTCGTTCTCACCGCCTGCCATTAGGGGTAGCCCGCCCCATGGCCTTGCGTTGGTTGGATTGGCTGCGCCAACAGCCTGGTGTCGTGCGGGCCGAACTGGCCGGAAGTCTGCGCCGCTGGCGTTCAACGGTGGGCGACCTTGACCTGGTAGCCGCCTCTCATCAACCCCACGCCCTGATGGATGCATTTGTTCTCCATCCTGAAGTTTACCGGATCATTGCCCAAGGCGAAAACAAGGCTAGCATTGAAACTAGAAACGGCACTCGCCTGCAACTATGGTGCCAGCCCCCGGAGAAGTTTGGCAGCCTCTGGCAATACGCCACTGGCTCCAAAGATCATAACGTTCGCCTGCGCGGGCTGGCCCAGAAGCGCGGCCTTTCCCTTTCCGAACACGGGCTCAGCGATGAAGATGGTCATGAGATACACTTTACTACCGAGGAAGACCTATATTATGCATTAGGGTTGCCATGGATTCCACCTGAATTACGAGAGGATCGCGGGGAGATTGAGGCGGCGCTCAATGGCACATTACCTCCCATGCTGCAACGAGAAGATCTTAAGGCCGAATTACACACCCATTCCAACTGGAGCGACGGCGCCGCAACCCTGGATGAGATGGTCTCAGCGGCTTACCAGCGCGGGTTGCGGGTAATTGCCATCACGGATCATTCGGCGGGGCTAGGCATTGCTAACGGCCTCACCCCCGAACGCCTACGTGAGCAACGCGCTGAGATTGAAACCCTACGCCAGCGCTGGGGGGATAAAATTATCATCCTTCAAGGGGCTGAAGTTGAAATACGCGCGGATGGTCATCTGGATTACCCCGATGAGGTATTGGCGGAATTAGATATCGTCATCGCCTCGCTTCATGTCAGTTTACGTCAACCGCGAGCAGAAGTTACCCAGCGCCTGCTCAATGCCATTCGCAACCCCCGGGTAGATATTATTGGTCATCCCAGTGGACGCTTACTCCCGAACCGCGAGGGTGCCGACCTGGATTGGGAAACGGTATTATCTACCGCCCAACAATATGGAGTTGCCCTGGAAATCAATGCCAATCCAGCCCGGCTGGACTTGGACGATGTTTACGCCCGCCGCGCAGCCGAGATGGGCATCCCTCTGGCCATCAACACTGATGCCCATACCCCCATGGATTTTGATTTGATCGAGTATGGTATTGGCATCGCACGACGCGCCTGGGTCGAGCCGTCTCAAATCATTAACACCTGGTCCCCCGAACGATTTTTGGCCTGGCTACGCGCCCGCGGTTAACCTCAGGGCAACCTGGCGCTATAAAGCATATTGCCAAATGCCATAATGATATTACGCCCGGGTGTAACCGTGAAAGCCGTGGCTGCTTGTTGTGGCAAACGTTCGCCCTCAACCAACGAGGGGCGAAATTGTTGTTGCACACTAAGCATCAGGCTGACGTAATAAACGGATTGTCCAGAGGATTCCAAAAGATAGATAGCCGGATCGGGTGGTGGTGTTAACACCCAATCAGAAAACGTTACGTCCAAGTGTGGCACTTCCTGGACTTGCCCATCTTGGGAAAGACGGAAGGGGAAAGGATCCTGGCATTCGACACTACTGACCCCACTACAGCGGCTGACGTGACCATCGTCAAAGAGGATAAAAATGTCTTCCTGGAACGCCACCAAGGACTTGGCATTACTTAGAGGAATGACCTGTGAGCCAAAAAGCGGTTTAGGCCGATCCACAAAATCCCACTGACTGCCCTGATATTCGTATAAGCCGTTCTGCATGGCATCCATAACTACAAGATTGCCCTGACGCACAGTAATGCTTTTAACCACGCCCCACCCCTGATCGGGGGGCTGCAGTGCCACCGCATCTAAAACAGGCTCACCGCCCTTAAAGCCGCAATAAACCAAGTTGCCATTGGCATCAATGACCATCACTTGGGCACCGTGGAGGTTGGACGCCGGCAAGGCCATCATATCTACAAATGGTCCGACGATCAATGAACCAATCTGTCCCGGACGGCAGGCAAATTGGGAATCAAGCGCATAACCACTTTCCGTAGCCACCAGGCGCAGAATGCTTCCCTGATTGCGATCCAGCACGTAGAGATCCTCGCTTTGGGTTGCCACAATTTTACCGATCTGGAAGTTTCCTCCAATCCCTCCCGGCAGTAAGGCCTGAAAGACCAACCGCTGAATCCCGGCGAGGGCATCCAAGTTTTGGTAGATGGTCATGCGCAGGGACTTTGAATCTGTGCTCTGGCCATATCGCTCCGCCTTATCCACCCAGGTTAGGGCGGCTTCGAGGTTGACACGCTTCAGCGCTGGATCAGACTGCCCCAGCGCCTGACTAACCACCTGCTGTGCTTGCTGGAGGTAAAGGCGATGCTGCTCCATTCGCCCTTGTTGCCAATACACAATCACAGCTACTGTTACCACCATCAGCGGGATTGCCACAGCCAAGAAGGCCAACGTTCCGGGAGAAATACGGAACGGCGTGCTTTCAGTCGGAAGCACGCGCGAGAACACGTTATCTATCCCTCGTTTCAAGGGTACAGCAACCCGCTTCCATCCCCACCATAGTTTCCAAAGAACACCCGCCAGCGCATGCCCCCACCCTGCCGGTGATCTAACTTTGGAATGTGTGGCTGATGCCGTTTGAGCACGCGGCGGAAGTGGGGCAATGGTGGTTTCATGTCGGTCTGCCATAGAGGGTGTCGGCACCGCTCCAGACACAGCGGGTGAGGTACGAGTGGCAGAGCGAGAAGAACCAACGATATCCCCCCCAAGCAGGCGCGCTTCTCCCGGTTGAAACGAAGGCGCGGGCCCAGGCTCTACTCCGCGGACGGGAGCAGGGGGTGAGGTTTCCAAAGACATATTGGAAGGGACAGGTTGGCTTTCGGCCAGGCGAATTTGTCCACTGCCTGCTTTAACCTCAACCCAAACACCTTCAGCCGCCTCTAAATTAATCCCTTTTGATAAACCCTGGCCTTCCAATGGCAATGGCATCAACGTTAACCATCCCCCTGCACCAGGTTGTGCCGCCCAAAGACAGAAACGCATTCCCCACGTTTGGCCAATCCCCAATCCGCGTCCGGCTTGTTCGGGTAATAACGCATCTCGCATCTCTTGACCCGCAAAGAGATAAGCATGCACCGGGCCACTTAGCGCTAAATAAACCTGCGCTCCCCGCAAAACAATTGCCGCACCCAGGAAAGGTGAAGAGGTTTTCTGAACCTGATTGAAAGTGAGGGCTTGCCGGTTGAGATGCTCAAACGCTTGGCGTAATGCCAAGCTCACCGATCCGCGGGTGCGGTAATAGTGAAGGGCTGCTTGCTCTAACCAGCCTTTGAGGGGAGTCTCATCTGCGACTTTGCTTGTGGATGCCCATATTGCCAGCCAAATCTGCTCATGTTCCCGTCCACGGGCAAGGCGCCGCGGCGGCACGGCAAGATAGTGAACAAGTCGCACGCGCTCATCAAATCGCGAACCGGGTTTTAGGATCAGATCCACCACTCAAAACACCTCTTCCAGATCAGTTCATGGCATCGCATGCAATTTACGTGCCAGACCCGACACTGCTCAAGCATCCCGTTGCGCTAAAATGGCCTGTAACATAGCCTCATCTTGACGTAGTAGACCCGCCGCCGGCAACCGCGTCAGCAACTCCGCCCAATCGGAGTTACGAGCAAACACCTGTTTAAAAATGGGAAGCGCCTCATCCAGCTGTCCCAGCTCCGCCAGGGTTACGGCATGCCAAAATGGCAATTCGTCAATCTCGGGTGCCATGAGAGCCGCTTGGCGATAAGCCTCCAAAGCCGCCTCAACCCTGCCCTCGGCCAGGTGGGCATCTCCCGCATTCATTTGTTGATACGCACGATGTAATGTGACCAATCGGCGCAGCTCCGCGATGGGCTGAGGGTGATCCTCTACACGCAAATCCATTACCACGCCTTCCCAAGATTGGGTTGTTCGCTCTCCTTTGACGATCAAAATACAGGCAGATTGCTGTCCGCGAATGTCACCCCCAACAGCCTGTGCGGCCTCCAACGCCGCCAAAAGACGCTCAGCCAAATCGCCGCGTTTTTCCTGGTAAGCTTGGGCCATCGCTGGCCATACTTGCGTATCTTTCATCATGTTGGCTTGTACTGAAAAGCCATCCCCCTGAAAATGCCCGGCGGCCTTGATACACCGCGCGCCGGTATGCACCGCAACCCGCCCCTTAGCATCCACCATCGCGACCTGGCGCACCTCGCGCCCCTCATCCATTTGTAAAAGGGCTTGCAATGCTACCGACGCCGAAAGACCAGCTCGCATGAGCGCCAGCCCGCGTGGGCCATAACTGATCTCCACCATGGACTGCGTGGCCACAACCCCAACCCCGGCCTCGCCCCAAGCCACAATGGAGCCCACCGAAAACCAGTGTGACTGAACTGCCACGCCCATCCAACCCGTCTGAGGATCACGGGCAACGATGGAGAACGTATGCACCAGCGGAAAGCGCAGACCTGATGTGAAGGGTTTTATCATCACTCACCTCCCATAAGGATGACACTAGAGGGTAGAAGAAGAACGGGCACCGGATCGCCCACGCGCCAAGCGTTCCAACCACCACACCACAACAAACCCCACTCCTATCAAGCCGAATAAACCCCAGGTCTCTATTTCTGCGAATGACGGCCAGGTATTATTGACCATCTCGACAAACACCATCGTTTCTTCATGTGCCTCTTCCCATGCTTTCCATGGCCATAAACGGCGCAAGGATCCGGCCATCAATCCACAGAGAAAGGCTAACGTAGCATCGTGGTAACGCCGCAATAACCGCGTTAGCAGACGTGCCATTAGGCTCAACCCCAAGACCGCTCCCAACCCGAATACCGCCAAAGGAACGACCTGAAAATTGGTTACAGCGGTGAGGACATCCTGATACTTCCCCAATAAAACCAGCACCAACGCTCCAGAGACCCCCGGTAAGATCATCGCGCAAATGGCTGCAAACCCGCTTAGGAAGAACGCCCACAGCGCCCTTGGCGTTGAAAGCGCCATTGCACCGGCTAGGGCAAAGGCCACCGCACCCCCTGCCACAAACAGGCCTGCATAGTGAAGTTTCCAGCGCTGAACGCGACGGCTGACGAGAACGGTGGAAGCCAACACAAAACCAAAAAATAACGCCCAAACCACCTGCGGATAATGGATCAACGCCCATTCCAACGTATGGGCAAGGGTAAAGGCACCCCCTAAAATCCCCAGGGCCACAGCCAACAAAAATCGCCAAGGAGTCTGCGACCACAAATACCCCCATTCTCGCGGTCTGACCAATTGCTGGATCACCTTCAAGTCTGCCATTGAACGAATTGACTGGATCAACTCCTCGTATAGTCCGAGCAATAACGCCACCGTTCCCCCCGAAACCCCCGGCACAGCATCCACGGTACCGATCAGAAAGCCTTGGACCACCAAATTTAGGTAATCGCGCCATGAACGTAATGAAGGATGTGAAGGCCTAGGAGACATCAGAACCCCTTGTTGGAAGATATACGAGAACATTGTTCTTGATTTTACCATTAGTACTGACCGACTCACTCGACCCCTGAACCTACACCTGGGAGGAAGAATTGACAAATGTCACTTGAATCGCCGTGAACAATCTACTAGACTTATAAACAGGAGAATTATCTCGCACAATCGCGCGTTTCGCTTTCGCTCCCGCCGGTTTCAACGTAACGAAAAATAACGTTCAGTCATTCCATCGTGGCCTCTTCCCAGCCCCGTTTAGAAGGAAAGGAGGTGAGGGAGAGTATTCTGTATTTGACTAAAAGGCGGTTATCTTTGAATCCAGGTTTTGCCAATTAGGAGGGGAGTATGGCACTCGGAGGTTATGCCAATCGAATTGCCCATGTAGATCTAAGCACAGGCAAAGTAACCTATGAGCCCATCCGCGAAGATTGGGCCCTGAAATACATCGGCGGGCGCGGTTTAGGGGACAAATATGTCTTTGAGAACGGCTATCAGGTTGATCCCCTATCACCCGAAAATATTCTATGTTTCATGACCGGACCACTCACCGGCACCGAGGTCACCATGAGTGGCCGTATGGCGATTTGCACGAAGTCACCCTTAACCGGCACCATTACCGACAGCCATCACGGCGGCTGGTCCGGTGCACGTCTCAAGTGGGCGGGGCTAGATGGGATCATCGTCAAAGGTAAAGCGGCCAAACCCGTTTATCTCTATGTTGAAGATGGCAAGGTTGAGATCCATGATGCCTCCGAATTGTGGGGCAAGACCGTTCATGAGACCATCAAAGCCCTGCAAGAGAAGTACGGTGAGAAAGACCTGAGCGTGCTGGCCATCGGCCCGGCGGGTGAGCGTTTAGTCAAATTTGCTAACTGGATCAATGAGGATGACCGTGCCAGCGGTCGCGGTGGTACCGGCTGCGTGGGCGGGAGCAAGTTGCTTAAGGCCATTGTGATCAAGGCCGAGAAGAAGATGCCCAAGGCAATGGATCGCGAACTTTGGAAGACCGCGCACCAGCAGGCCCTGGCTAAAATCATGGATCCGGCTAACGTCACCAGTCCACGCAAGGGTGGCCTCTCGGTTTACGGCACCAACGTCCTGATGAACATCACCAGCACAATGGGCGCCTTGCCTGCACGCAATGCCCAACGCGCCTCGTTTGTGCCCAAGTCCGAGAAAATCAGTGGTGAGTGGGTCAAAGAACACATTCTGGTAGATGATCCAACCTGCCACGCCTGCCCAGTGGCTTGCAAGAAAGAAGTAGAGATCAAAGAAGGGCCCTTCGCTGGCTTGCGTATGGAGTCATTGGAGTACGAGCCGGCTTGGTCCCTCGGCGCCATGTGCGATAATGACGATGCTGCCGCCATCGCCAAGATGATTGACCTTTCCAACGACTATGGCTACGACGCGATTGAAATTGGTGATGTGCTGGCCATGTATATGGAAGCCACCCAGCGCGGCTATGTCAACGGAAGCGGTGGCCTGCAATGGGGCGATGTGTTTGGCATGATCGAGGTCATGCGCAAAATTGCCTATCGCGAAGGCATAGGCGACATCTTGGCTGAGGGCACTGAAAAAGCGGCAAAACAATTTGGTCACCCTGAAATTGCTATGACGGTCAAGGGCATGGGTATCCCGGCCTACGACCCACGTGGTCTGAAGGGTATGGGGTTGGGCTATGCAACCAGCAACCGCGGCGCTTGCCACCTGCGTGGCTACAGCCCTGCCTCCGAACTGGGTTTGATCCCGCTTAAGACCGATCCGCTAGCCTGGGAGGGCAAAGGCAAATTGCTCAAACTGCTCCAGGACCTGCACGCCTTCTCGGATAGCCTGGATCTATGCAAATTCAGCGCCTTCGCCGAGGCAGCCGAGGACTACGCCGCCCAATTCTCAGCTGTCGTGGGCGTTCCCTTTACTGCCGATGATGTCCTGAAGACCGGTGAGCGCATTTACAACCTGGAACGCTACTACAACAACCTGTGTGGCTTTCGCGAGGGAAGCGACACCCTGCCTAAGCGCTTCCTTGAAGAACCATCGCAAGAACAGGGCTCATTTGGCCATGTCTGTGAATTAGACAAAATGCTCGAGGAATACTACCGCGAGCGCGGCTGGGTCAACGGCGTGGTGCCGGAGAGCAAACTCAAAGAACTGGAGATCATCTAGTTCCCTGTTTTTCCCTTTCCTGGCGAGAGCGTATGGTCAGTCATACGCTCTCGCCCCATTCTGTTAACCTTACCCACCACCTACAGGTGGGAAAATATCCAAGCGATCCTCGGGTTTTAGTGGAGTTTGCAGTCCTTCGGGCAGATAATGCACATCACGGCCATTGACAAAGCAGTGAACATAGGGCAAGAGGTTGCCCTGTTCATCTACCATTTGCGTGCGTAAGTCCGGAAAGCGCTCAAACAAGTGCTCCAACACCTGTTGAATGGTGCCCCCATCGTCCAGCGGCACCTCTACCGTCTTTCCTCCCACAATTGGGCGGAAGGTCGCATAAAAATGAACCACCATCCCTTTCTCCCTCCATACTGTAATCCTCTCATTTGATTTTATCAATTTTCCGCTGTGTTATTCAATCACCATTTTTGGGGTCTTTTGCTTGCAATTTTCGACCGCCCAACCTACAATAAGCAAGAAAGAGCAACCCGTTCTTAAAAAGGGGTCTTGTATGGTTTTCAAAGCCACGCCCTCCACCTTGAAAATCCTGATCATTGATGATGATCGAGATACCTGTGATTTGGTGCTTAGCGTGCTGGAAAAGGAGAACTATCAAGTCTTGACAACCACGCAGCCCCAATCAGCACTGCGCTTGTTGCAGCACGAAGCGGTGGATATCGTCATTCTGGATATTATGATGCCGGATTTAGACGGTCTGAGCTTGCTCGAAGCATTGCGGCGGGAAACGAAAGCCCCCATCCTGATGTTGACAGCGCTTTCCGACCCCCGCGTCATGCAGCAGTGTTATCACCTGGGCGCAAGCGATTATCTGGTTAAACCCTTTGCAATGTCTCAATTGAAAGAAAGGGTTCGGCGCCTGGCGGAGAAGGTTCCCCCTCGCATAGTACCCAGCACCTCCTGGAAAGCCAACTTTCGGCTGGATCCACAGCAAAATCTGCTCCTATATAAAGAGACGCCCGTTCTCCTCAGCCCAACGGAAACTCGACTGTTCCAATTTTTGATGGACAATGCATTTCACGAAGTCACTTGGGACACCCTGTATCATGCCGGATGGGGAAATGAAATTCTGCCCGAAGCAACCGCCCGGGCCCTGGTCGAAAATACAATACGCAGTCTTCAGTATAAATTACAGTCTGATTCTGGCGAAACGCCCATTATTCAGAGTACAATGGGGGGCTACATCTTCCTACCTGAATAAAGGATAACATCCTCGTTATGGCCTCCTCACGTCCTACATCACAACACTGGCTGACACTACTAGGGGTCGGCAGCGGGGTCCTAATGGCCACGCTCGACTCCAGCATCGTCAACATTTCCCTCCCCACCCTGGTCGAAGACCTTCACACCGATTTTGCGACCGTGGAGTGGGTCGTTTTAGCCTATGTACTGGTACTGACCGCCCTAATGCTGGGCGCTGCCCGGTTGGGTGATCTTTACAATAAGAAGCGTCTTTACCAGATCGGGTTAATCATTTTCACCCTGGGTTCTTTGCTGTGCGGCCTGGCGCCCACAATCACAGCCCTGATTATCTTCCGCGCCATTCAAGGTATCGGCGCCGCGTTTACCCAGGCCCTCGGCACCGCCATTGTCACTGAAGTCTTTCCTCCTGAATCACGCGGACGCGCTCTGGGCACCATCGGGAGCATCGTTTCCACCGGCATTGCCGCCGGTCCGCCGCTGGGTGGAATGATCATCGCTTGGGCAGGGTGGCACTGGGTGTTCCTGGTCAACCTGCCAATTGGTATCATTGCATCGTTCATTGTGCATCGGGTTGTACCCGACCTGCGCCCCGAAAAACGCGAGGGCGGCTTTGATATGCTAGGAGCCGTGATTCTGTTCATGACCATGGGATGCTATGCTCTGGGTATGACCATGGGGCAAGACCTGGGGTTCGATACCCAATGGCCAAGAATTCTCCTCGGGATTACACTTGTCGGGTTGATTACCTTTGTCATTGTTGAGCGCTGTCAACAATACCCCATGGTGGATCTGACCCTATTTCGCAACACCCTCTTTTCGATCAACCTGTTAATGGCGTTCCTGGTTTTCATCGTTATGGCCGGGATGTTTCTAATGCCGTTTTTCTTAGAACTGGTGCAGGGTTACCCAGCGCAACTGGTAGGGCTGTTGATGATGGCGCATCCGGTAGCGATGGGTATAGTCGCCCCCCTGGCCGGCGCCCTTTCCGATCGCTATGGGTCACGAGGGATCAGCCTGCTCGGGTTGATTGTGGTGATCCTCGGTTGCCTTTCTGTCGCCTCCATCCAGCCCGGGCTCAGCCCTCTGGGATTTGTCTTGCACTTGATCCCCTTTGGGATTGGGCTAGGCATGTTCCAATCGCCCAATAACAACGCCATTATGGGGTCTGTGCCGCGCAACCGCCTCGGCATCGCTTCTGGACTCCTCGCCCTGATGCGAACGCTGGGTCAAACCTCAGGGCTTCCTCTTATGGGCACCTTGTTCGCCCTACAAGTGCGCGCGGCGGCAAACCTACCTCCCAATTTTGAGGTGACCCAAGCCAACCCTCAAGCCCTGCTTGCCGGCTTACGGGGCACTTATCAGATTGCGGCATTGGTCATCCTTATTGCTACCTTACTGGCCGTGCTGGCACTATGGCTGGATACCCAGCGTCGCAAGCAAGCTGCTTACTCTGTTGTAAGCAGTGAGCAAAAAACGTGTCACTAAGCAACCAAAGAAAGGAACTGTTTTCATGGACAAAGAAGCCATCCGCCACGACATCCGCAAGTTGTTAAAAACCTTTGGTGTGCAGGCCGATGAGGCCATTATGCGTTATTTGGAACAGACTCCTGGCACTTTTCCGCTCCGACTGCGCATCACCCTGGAAGACATCACAGATTACGGTTCTATTCCCCCTGCCACGTCCCTGCACCTCACCGTAGAGGGCGAAATCCGCCGCCATTCTTGATCCAAATACGTGGCGACATTGTGGCAAACTTCGCTATGATCGCAGATCAAAGCCTAAGCACCGAGAAATTTCAGAGTGAACAGGTCAGCACAATTGCGTTGGGGCATGCCGTTCACGACACGTATTCGGCGTTTCTTCCTTCCTTTCTGCCTTTGCTGATAGAGCGCTATGCGCTCTCCAAAACCGAGGCGGGCCTGCTTCCTTTTCTGACCCAAGCGCCTTCAATTTTACAACCCTTCATCGGTTATTTGGGAGATCGGGTTGGGTTGCGCTTGTTGCTCTTCCTCGGTCCGGCGGTTACCGCGATTATGATGTCCCTGGTCG
>NZ_JBWGPQ010000018.1:11574-50299 GCF_056331585.1 Thermanaerothrix sp. | reverse complement strand
GATTGGAGGGGGGATTGATGGAAATTTTGAAGGTTAGTGGGGTGAATTGTCAGCGGGTAACACAGTAGGTGCAAGAGGCGTTGGTAGCAACGTAGAAAATCCCTGACCTTCGCGAAAAGTGAAAAAGCGTACCATGCCAGCCACAATCTCAGTTTCAAAGTAATAGGGCGTCCCTTTATGTTTAAACGTGATACGGTACTTCCCAGCGGGCAGGTCGCTTAGCACCAGGTTTTCACGGTAGTAATCGTCGCTATTCACACTATGAGGAGCGTAGGTGCGAACTTGCCACATTTGACCCGAATCAAGCGCCTGCACGTCTACCGTAAGATGCTCAATAGGTTGTCCAGTGTTTTTAAGCAGTCGCCCGGCCAGCACGCCCCAGCCCTGAGGGGGCACCAACCAGAGTTCGGGATTGCGGGTGACGAAGAACGAATTTTGCTCAATCCGTACCTCAAAGTGCAGATGAGGGCCGGTGGTAAAACCAGTGCTCCCCACATATCCCAAGATGTCCCCCGTACGCACTTTTTGCCCGCTGGTCACAACAATTTTATCCATATGGGCATACACGGTGTAAAGTTTTCGTCCTTGGTAGCCAAAATCATGGAGAATAACCACGGCTAATCCATAAGGATCATCGGGACGATTCCGGCCAGCATAGAGGCCGTAGCCCGACCAGACGATTTCACCTTCACCAGCGGCAAGCACCGGGGTGCCACGAGGCGCATCAATGTCTATGCCGGTGTGGACGATGTCAGTACCGGTGAAATAATCGCCATAGCGGTATTCTGGGAGTGGCCAGTTGACCTCGTCGGCGGCGATAGGGCGGGAGAAAAGGAAGTGATCATAAGGGGTTAGCGCCAGAGGGGGAGTATACAAAGGCGGGCGCCATATTGAAACCGGCAATGGAGCGGGGGTGGGGAGAGTGAAGCGGAGTGGAGGATCACTGGCTTGTGGCCAAGAGGTTGGGATGGGTGATGACGGTTGCGACACGGACTGCCCTGCCAATGTGGGAGAAGGACTAGGCTGTACTACATTTACTGCCTCGGAATCCGCCCATGCCGTGGCTGTGCATCCGCTCTGAGATAAGGCCAGAAGGATCAAAAGAATAACGGCTACTAATTTGTAGGAGGGCTGTCTGTTCATGGGCCGCGCATCTGACTTGGAGGGGTCAACGTGGGACGGGGTGAGAGGGGTGAAGACACTGCCTCGGTGGTCGTTGGCGATGGAGACGTGTAACTCCTAGGGGTGGGGGTTGGTGAGGGGGTGACAGTCCAGGTTGGCAAGGGCGTCGGCGGGTTGAGGGCTTCCACAGGATAGATTTGTGCAATGGCTTCTTCCCAGTCTAAACCATTCCGCCATATAAATTGGTTGAATCGCGCCGCGGGATAGTAACTACGCCAGGTTGGAAGTGCTGGTAGGCGTTCCCATCCCCAGCGTTGTGCGAGTTCGGTAAAGTCCACCCAGTAACCATTAGGGGGTGGTTCTGGGGCCCCACCCTGTTCGTAGGCTTGGGGGTCACCATTGAAACGGGCATCCATATTCCAGATGGGTGATGTGAGAGGAACGCCTTGGGAGCCATCTTGGTAACGGGTGCGCACCCAGAGCCGCCAGTATGTGCCTTCGTAGGAATCTTCACGCGTCAGCACGATCCATTGGGCTTGAAGAAGCAGAGAGTTTAAGGAAAAAGCGCGTCCGGTTAACAGCCAGTCATCTACATGTCCGGCGTTGATGGGTTCACTAATCGGCATGTAGGCGCTTTCGAGACTGCCTAGTACATCCCACCCAACCTGACGGGCTGTTTCCTGGCGTAGAAGGGTAAAGGCTGGCAAGACATCGGTAAGGAGATAGGGATAAGGTGCGGTAACGTCATCTAACAGCACTAAACGGTTGCCGGGGGATTGAGAAGCGACCGGCGTTTGAGGGGGTACAAATTGACTGGGACCAGGGAGGAGGTAAGGCTGAATGGCCTCAAAAGCCCGCGCTGAACCCCAAGTGTACCCGTGAACTTTACCCGGTAAGGGCTGAGGAGGAAGCCATAAGGTGCCCCGATGGATATCATATCCCACCAAAAGGTATTGGTTAGGGGTGGAAAGAATCCCGAGGATGTTATCGCCCTGAGGTGACCAGAGAGGGCTTTCACCGCTCATCAAGAGTTGTGGTTTCTTTTCCGGATGAGATCCATCCCATACCCAGATGGCATTTTCATTGACGCTGCAGCCACCCCAGGCTACATAGCGGCCATCGGGTGACCAGACTGGATCGTGCTCGTCGCAATCCGGGGATTGGGACAAATTAACGAACCGGTCATCTGTAAGATCAAGACGGGCTAACCAAACATCCGCTTGGCCTGAGCGAGTGGAGGTGAAGAGGATCTCGCGTCCCCGCGGGGACCATTGAGGCAAGAAATCTAAGCCCGGGTCATCGGTTAGTCGGATTGGGGGTTGTGATGGATCCAATGCCGACTTGACCAGGATGTCCAGATTGCCATTGATGAGGGACTCATAGGCTAGCCATTGACCATCGGGAGACCAAGTGGGGTGTCCATCATATTCGGGGGTATCGGTGATCTGGGTGAGTTTGCCATCCGTAAGAGAAAGCACATAAATGTTCCAAAACCCATTGCGTCGTGACACAAAGGCCAATTTTTGACCATCAGGGCTGAGTGCAGGGTGTATGTCGTCCCAGGGGTTATCGGTTAGTCGGGTTAAGGGCAGGCTGTAGGGGTGGTAAGCAAAGAGATGGATAAATGGACCATCGCTTAAGGCCAAGACCACGACCCCGGAAGGAGCTACCGTGGTGGAAAAAACGGGAATAGATGTGGAAACAGGAAGATTGAGGGTATCTATGCTTTCCGGACTTAACTTGGGGGGGCTAGGGGTGAGCAAAAAACTACCCCTTACGGTTAGAGAAGTTGGTAACAGGATTGCCCGGAGTACTCCAAGCCCAAGAATCAAGCACAGCAATAGGCTGGCCAGGATTAACTTATGATGGAAGGTGGAAGGTGGTTTTATCTCAGCCATATAAAGTGGCTCTTGCCAATAATTGTAGCACCGCCCGACTGGGGTTCAACTTTCAATAATGCAAAGTCGGGGGCGCAAGAGTCACACCAGGTGATGAGATAGCACGTTCTTTTATGGCTGAGGTGGCGAGGATGGTAGAACAAACGTGAGGTTTTGTTCGTCCACAGTACCCAGATCGGGGTAAATCAAACGGGTAGTCAATTGGTAGTGTGGACTCGCAAGGGCTCGGCGCAGGTGCAGGGTAATTACAAGGTGGTAATCTACATTTTCAATAATGTGGGCGGAGGTTACTTCCTGGTTTTCGGCATCGGTAATAACCACCTCAAGGTTTGGGGGAGATTGAAAGGGCGTGAGTTCCATCAGGACGCGAATCTTGGTCCCTTCGGGCCAGGGTTCTATCCTAATATTCTCGAAGCGGACTTGTGCCGGAGGTAACGCTTCTGGATCGGGTTGGAGAGGATTAAAGCGCAATCTCATTTTGACCTTTGGAGTTTCTCATGGGGTGGGCACTGGAGCATGAACCAGCAGAGCCTGTTCTTCGGCTTCCGCAATCCGAATCCCCTCTTGTTCATTGACACGGGTAAGGAGCAACATGCCCAAAGCAAAGAAGATAATCAGTGAGATAATACTGAAGCGGCTGCCCCCCATCAAGCGGCTGACGATGCCAAAAACCAGCGGCCCGACGGTACCGGCAATTTTCTCGCTCACGCCAAAGAAGGAATAGAACTCGGCAGATTGGCTTTTGGGCACCATTCGTCCAAAGAGAGAACGGCTGAGCGCCTGACTACCTCCCTGGACGGTTGCCACGGCGAAACCGAGCAAGAAGAAGTGTAAAGGTGTGCGCAAAAAGTAGCCCCCAATGGCAATGGCGGTGTAAACGGCCAAACTGAGTAGAATGGCTGGTTTAGTGCCAATTTTCTTCGCCAGCCAGCCGAAGAGGATGGCGAAAGGAATGGCAACGAATTGCACCATGAGCAGCGTGCCGACGGTGGTCTCAATTCCAAACCCCAATTCAGTGCCATAAATGGTAGCCATGTAAATAATGGTGCCAATACCATTGTTGTATAACCAGAAAGCAATGATAAATTTCATCAATTCCCGATACTGACGGATATTGCGAAAGGTATTGGCTAAACGGGAAAAACTGGCTTTTACCGGGTTGAAATCGACCTCATTGCTGAAGATGCGGCGAGGAGGCTCAGCTACAAAACGCCAGAGGGGAATGGTAAAGATGAACCACCATACTGCAACAGTTACAAAAGCCAACCGAGTCATCCAGGCGGTTAGTGTGCTTTCCTCAAGGCCTAGAGTAGGGATGAGTTGAGGCAGGACTTTGGGGCCAAAAAGAATCATAGCCATGTTTACGGCCAATAGGATCCCTCCACCGGCATACCCCATGGCATAACCCCTTGAGGAAACCTGATCGATTTCATCCGGGGTGGCAACGTGGGGAAGTAAAGAGTCGTAAAACACGTTTGCTCCTGAGAAACCGATGCTTCCCAGAATGTAGAAGAGGGAAGCCATAATCCAATCGCCGCGCTGGACGAAATAGAGTAAAGCAGTGCCGAAAATGCCCAGGAGTGCGAAAATGCTCAAAAAGCGTTTCTTAGCGCCGCTGAAGTCGGCCATGGCGCCGAGAATGGGGCCGAGCACGGCCACTAAAACCAATGCGAGGGTGGTGGTAAAAGCCCAATTGGATGTGGCTTCGTTGGGAGGGAGATCCGCGGCCGCGACCGAGGCGTAATACACCGGGAGAACAGCGGCCATAATCGTAGTCGCAAAGGCAGAGTTGGCCCAGTCATACATCGTCCAAGCCCAGATAGCGCGGCGGTGAGAGTCGCTTTTCATATAACGCACCTCGGATGGAAAGTATAAATGTATTATACGTTGGAGCGGCTATCATCGAGGATAAATCCCTCTTCAGAGACCTTAAAAAGTTTTGACAATTAAAGGTAATTAGCCTTAGAAAAGGGGCGATAGGATTAGAATTAAAGGTCGAAATATTCAACGGTTATAGGTTGGATTGACGTACTAGCGTGAGGTGAAAGGGATGATGCAGAATAAGATTCGCGTGGTTGGTGCGCGTGAGCATAATCTGAAGAATGTCACCGTTGAAATTCCTCGGGACAAGTTGGTCGTCATTACCGGGTTATCAGGATCGGGCAAATCCTCGTTGGCCTTTGATACCATTTTTGCCGAGGGGCAGCGGCGCTATGTAGAGTCGCTTTCGGCCTATGCCCGTCAGTTTCTGGGGCAGATGGAAAAGCCGGATGTGGATTACATTGAGGGATTGTCACCGGCAGTATCCATAGATCAAAAAGCCACTTCCCATAACCCTCGCTCGACGGTTGGGACGGTGACCGAAATTTACGACTATCTGCGCCTGCTTTTTGCGCGGGTGGGTATTCCGCACTGCCCGGTTTGTGGGCGCGAAGTAGTGCGTCAATCCGCCCAAGAAATTGTGGATGCTTTACTGGCGATGCCCGAAGGGACGCGTTTGGTCATTTTGGCCCCGGTCGTTCGAGGACGCAAAGGGACTTACCAGGCGGTTTTTGAAGAAATTCGCAAGGCTGGCTTTGTGCGGGTACGAGTAGACGGCAAGATTTACAGCCTGGATGACGAAATAACGTTAGATCGCTATAAGCTCCACAATATTGAAGCCGTTGTAGATCGCCTGGTGATTCGAAATACAGGGGATGAGGAAGAACAGCGCGCTTTTCTCTCACGCCTGACCGATTCGGTTGAGACGGCGTTGAAGGTGGGAGAGGGGTACTTGATTGTCCAAAATATTTCCCTCGATCCGCCTCAGGATTTGTTTTTCTCAGAACATCTGGCGTGCCCAGAACATGGGGTTAGCCTACCAGAAATTGAGCCGCGGACGTTTTCGTTCAATACCCCTCACGGGGCTTGTCCCGATTGTCAGGGCCTAGGTAGCCGCCTTGAGATTGATCCTGATTTGATCATCCCGGATAAAGAGCGCTCGCTTAACGATGGTGCAATTGTAGCCCTGGAGTGGAATGGGCCACGTGAACAAGGGGGATACTATTGGCAAATGATTGAAGCGGTGGCCCGGGCATACGATATAGACCTGGATGCACCGGTTTCGAGCATTCCGGAGGAAAAACTCAACAAAATTCTTTATGGTACGGGGCGAGAAGAGATACGTGTTCATTTGCATGGGCGCAATGATCGCCAGGCCAGTTATGTAACGCCTTTTGAGGGGGTCATTCCCAACTTGGAGCGTCGCTATCGGGAGACCAACTCTGAGTATATCCGAGCCCGCATTGCCGAATTTATGACCGACCAACCCTGCCCAACCTGTAAGGGGACGCGTCTGCGCCCCGAAGCCCTGGCGGTTACTGTAGATGGCTTTAACATCGTTGAGGTAACGGATTGGCCAGTGAACCGTACCCTGACCTGGGTTGAGCGACTCATGGGGGAGGATTCTCCTCTTACCGAACGGCAACGCACCATTGCTGACCGCATTTTGAAAGAGATCAGAGCCCGTTTGGGTTTCTTGGTAGACGTAGGATTGGATTATCTAACCCTGCGTCGTTCAGCGAATACCTTATCGGGAGGCGAGGCGCAGCGCATTCGCTTGGCGACCCAAGTGGGATCACGGTTGATGGGGGTGCTATACGTTCTGGATGAGCCTTCGATTGGCTTGCACCCGCGGGATAATGCACGCCTGCTGGCAACTCTGAAAGGTTTGCGGGATTTGGGTAACACGGTCTTAGTGGTGGAGCACGACGAGGAAACCATCCGTTCGGCGGACTGGGTGATTGATTTGGGACCAGGGGCAGGCGAGCACGGCGGCTATGTGGTGGCGGAAGGGCCGGTTGAGGTCATTCTCAACCATCCTCAATCGCTGACTGGGGCTTATCTCTCGGGGCGGATGCAGGTGCCGATGCCAACCCAGCGGCGTAAGGGCAATGGAAAATGGCTCACCATCATGGGCGCGCGGGCCAATAATTTGAAAAATTTGACCGTGCGTATCCCATTGGGACGTCTTGTTTGCATAACTGGGGTGTCCGGATCGGGTAAATCCACGCTGATGATTGATGTGCTCTATAAAGCATTGGCCAAGGAACTGCATGGTGCCCGCACTCAGCCGGGCGACTATGATCGTATCGAAGGGATTGAGCACATTGACAAGGTTATCAATATTGATCAGTCGCCGATTGGACGCACACCTCGCTCCAACCCAGGCACCTACACTGGCCTATTTGACGAGATTCGCAAACTCTTTGCCGAGTTGCCTGAAAGCCGAATGCGTGGCTATAAAGCCGGGCGATTCTCTTTCAACGTACACGGCGGGCGGTGTGAGGCGTGCCAGGGGCAGGGGCAGTTGCGAATTGAAATGCAGTTCTTGCCCGATGTCTATGTGCCTTGTGATGTGTGTCATGGGGCACGGTTTAATCGTGAAACGCTACAAGTGCGCTATAAGGGACTGAACATTGCCGAGGTGTTAGACACAACGGTCAGCGAGGCGATTGACCTGTTTGCGGCTTTCCCGTCCATTGTCAATAAGTTGCGCACGCTCGAAGATGTGGGGTTGGGATACATCCGTATTGGGCAACCCGCCCCGACACTCTCTGGAGGTGAGGCGCAGCGGGTGAAATTGGCTCGTGAACTATCGCGACGTGCGACTGGACGTACGCTTTACGTCTTGGATGAGCCCTCGGTGGGGTTACATGCCGCCGATGTGCATAAACTGATCGAAGTACTACAGCGATTGGTAGATGCTGGCAATACGGTGCTGATTATTGAGCATAACTTAGATATCATCAAAGTAGCGGATTACATCATAGACCTGGGACCGGAGGGCGGCGACCGGGGTGGGCAACTGGTCGCTGCCGGAACTCCCGAGGAAGTTTGCGAGGTGCGCGAATCTTATACCGGGCAATACCTCAAGCGCTATTTAGAAGAACACCGTTGGTTTACCCCGGTTTATTCGGCTTAAACGGCATTAGAGGCTTTCGCGCCAAATCGTAATCAATTCGGGAAGATGGTCCAGCGCGTCCTCCGTAGGGTGCAAGTCAAGCAAGGCGCGCATGCGTTCGACGCGGGGTTCATAACGCACGACTTCGGCGGCGCGCGGGGGCTTCAGCACAAGTTGCGAAGGCGAATTGGTGAGTTCCAGGATGCGCTTGGCCAGAGCGAGAATCGGGACGCCTTTGCCGTTACCGATGTTGATGGGCTCGGTAGGTATGGGTAGAGCAGCGGCTCGCAGTAACGCCTCGGTCACTTTTTCAACCCAAATGACGTCAATAATCTGTTCACCACCGAAAACAATTAGGTCTTTTCCGTCCAAGGCGTTGCGAACCCAAATGGGAATAACTCGTTCAACGTCACGGGGACCGTAAACATGGGAGAGGCGGAGGACGATGACGGGCAGTGCATATATTTCTTGAAACACTTGGCAATACACCTCTGCGGCGACCTTGCTGGCGCCGTACGGGTTTTTGCTCCGCAGTGGATGACTCTCATCAACCGGAAGATGACGTGGTTCGCCGTAGACCTCACCCGACGAGGTGAAGATGACCTTAGAAACCTCAAGATTATGGGCGGCTTTGAGTACGTTGAATGTGCCGATGACATTGGTTTCAAAACAGGCGTCTACCCGGCTTACACTGCTCATGACATGGGTTTGGGCTGCGAGATGATACACGATCTGGCAGCCGCGCATAGCATCGAGCACATCCCCATAGCGACGTACATCCCCATGCACGAAGGTGATGCGGGGGTTATGGCGATGATGGGCAATATTTTCTAACCGACCTCGCAAGAGATTGTCGAGGATAATTACCTCGTATTCGGCGTGTTGGGACAGCCGATCTACCAAGTGACTGCCGATGAATCCCGCTCCGCCGGTCACAAGAACTTTCATCATTGCCCTCTCTGGTATAAAAAATTAGGCCCACCGGATGAAGGTGGGCCTGAGGGGATTATCCACTAACAACACCGTTAGTCGCGCGACCAATGCCAAAGTAAGTGAAACCAAGGCTGCGGAGATGGTCGGGATCCCAGAGATTGCGCCCATCCATGATCAAGGGATGGCGCATCAGACGATAAATACGTTCAAAATCGAGTTGTTTGAATTCATTCCACTCGGTGGCTAAGACCAAAGCATCGGCGCCTTCGGCGACCTCATAAGGGTTGGCGCACAGTACAGCCTTGGGGAGCAGAGGGCGAGCGTTTTCCATGGCCTGGGGGTCATAAGCCCGAATCAAGGCGCCTTCATTTTCCATCAAGTGAATGAGTTCGAGCGCAGGTGCTTCGCGAATATCATCCGTATTGGGCTTAAAGGACAACCCAAGCACCCCAATCACCTTGTCGTTGAGGGTACCTAGGGCTTTACGCAGGCGCATTACCACGCGGCGGCGCATGTTACGGTTAATTTCTATGACGGCTTGCAGTAATTGGGGGTTAGAGCCGTGCAGAACGGCCATATGGGCCAGGGCTTTAACATCTTTGGGAAAGCAACTTCCACCCCAGCCCAAACCGGCATCCAGAAAGGCGGGGCCGATGCGTTTATCCAACCCCATGCCGATCGCTACTTGGCGCACATCAGCGCCCAATTCTTCGCAAATGGTAGCAATCTCATTAATAAATGAAATGCGTGTAGCCAAAAAAGCGTTAGAGGCGTATTTGATCATTTCTGCTGTACGCAGATCGGTAATCAGGATGGGGCAGCGCAGGGTAAGGTAGAGTTGAGCAACTTTCGAGGCGGCTTCACGATCTAAAGACCCCAGCACTACCCGATCGGGGTTCATAAAATCGTGAATAGCCGAGCCTTCGCGCAGAAACTCGGGATTCGAAACCACCGAGAATTGCAGTGGACGTCCGGAACGCCTTTTGCGGATAATGTCGGCCACCCAGTCGCCAGTGCCAACCGGAACGGTGGACTTATTGACGATAATAATGGGGTGATCCACATGATCGGCAATGGCCTCGGCAACGGCGCGCACATACTGTAAATCGGCTTCACCATCTACACCCGAAGGCGTTCCCACGGCGATGAAGGCAAATTCGGCATCCTTTAGTGCTTCGGGGTAGCTCGTGGTGAAGGAGAGGCGCCCCGCACGAACATTTTGGGCTACCAGTTGCTCTAACCCCGGTTCGTAAATGGGCATGATGCCCTGTTTCAATTTTTCAATCCGTTTTTCATCAATATCCAGGCAGGTAACATTATTTCCTAAATCGGCAAAGCATGTACCGGTGACCAAGCCCACATAGCCAGTGCCAATGACGCAGATATTGCTCATATCTCAATGACCTCCTGAAAACATTATAGCCGAAACCTAGAAGAATTTTAATCTACCAACTGACCCATGAAGATGGGATATTTGTCATACAGATTAATGAGTGGTGACGGATGACTTAACTTGTAAACTGTTGTAAAATGTCAGAGAACTTAATTGGGGGACACGTTAGCCGAGGAGCAACTTGTGTATTTGACTAAGGAAAGGAGACAGACGTATGCCAGCGGAGATCATTGATGGAAAAGCCGTGGCGGAACAGATTCGGGCTGAGGTCAAGCAAGCCGTGGCCGAACGCGTGGCGGCGGGTAAGGCTGTGCCAGGTCTGGCTACGGTTTTAGTTGGGAATAATCCGGCCTCACAGGTTTACGTCCGTAACAAGCGCAAAGCTTGCGAAGAAGTTGGAATTCAGTCATTTGGATTTGAACTCCCCGCAACGGCTACTCAAGAACAGGTGGAAGGGCTGGTCAGGGAGTTGAATCAGGACTCACGCATCCATGGCATCTTGGTTCAATTGCCTCTACCTGACGGCTTAGATGAGGAGCGAGTCCTGGGGGCGATCAGCATTCAGAAGGATGTGGATGGCTTCCACCCTGTTAATATTGGCCGCCTTGCGCAGAAAGGGCGTGAGCCGTTGTTTGTCCCATGCACCCCGGCCGGTTGTTTGTACCTGATCGAACGGGTGGTGCCCTCGTTGCGTGGATTGAATGCCGTGGTCTTAGGGCGGTCAAACATCGTGGGGATGCCGATGGCGTTACTCCTGGTGCGGGCGGATGCTACGGTGACAATTTGTCACTCGCGCACGCGAGATTTGCCCGCGGTGACCCGCCAGGCGGATGTCCTGGTGGCGGCTGTGGGGCGCCCTGAAATGGTGCGAGCGGATTGGGTCAAGCCGGGCGCAGTAGTGATTGATGTGGGTATTAATCGAATTGAAGACCTATCCCATCCTAAGGGGCAGCGCCTGGTAGGGGATGTGGCCTTTGAAGAAGTGCGCCAGGTGGCCAGCTATATCACACCGGTGCCCGGAGGTGTTGGCCCAATGACTATCGCGATGTTGCTGAAGAACACCCTGCGAGCAGCAGAACTGGCAGAAATGTGACAAAAATCATGTTGTCAGACAATTGACAAAATGACAAGTTTCGGTTAATCTATAAACGTCCAGGTGATCAACAGGGCAAGCCGTGACCAAACCTCCTTTCTTCCTCCTTCCTGAGTGGTTGGCGTAACCATGTCCACCCTCCTTGTCAAGCATGCCACACTTCTAATCACTATGGATGGCCTCCGTCGGGAAATTCCCGAGGGAGGTCTTTTCATTCGGGATGGCTTTATCGAACAGGTGGGGCCGACCTCGGAATTGCCCGAGACGGCAGATGAGGTGCTAGACCTGCGTGGCCACATTGTGATCCCGGGGTTAATCAATACCCATCATCATTTCTACCAGACGCTCACCCGCGCGGTGCCGGCAGCGCAGAATGCCAATCTGTTCAACTGGCTGAAGACGCTATACCCAATTTGGGCACGGATGACGCCGGAGGATATCTACGTCTCTACCCAAACCGCGCTGGCAGAACTGGCGCTTTCAGGATGCACGACGGCCTCGGATCATCTTTACCTGTTCCCCAATGGATCGCGTCTGGATGATGAGATTGCCGCTGCCCGTGAAGTGGGGGTGCGCCTGCACGCCTCACGGGGTTCGATGAGCTTGGGAGAAAGCCAGGGCGGTTTGCCGCCAGACAGCGTCGTGGACACAGAAGATCATATCTTGCGAGATAGCCAGCGCTTGATTGAGACTTATCATGATCCTAAACCAGGGGCAATGGTGCAAATTGTGCTGGCGCCGTGCTCTCCCTTCAGTGTTACCGGCGACTTAATGCGCGAGAGTGCGCGCCTGGCGCGGCAGTATGGTGTCCATCTCCATACCCACTTGGCTGAAACTCAAGACGAAGAGGTCTTCTGCCTGCAAAAGTTTGGTTACCGACCTGTGGCTTACATGGAGAGCCTGGAATGGGTTGGGGATGACGTGTGGTTTGCCCATGCCGTGCACGTCAATGCGGCTGAAATACAAGTATTTGCCCAAACTGAATGTGGAGTAGCGCATTGTCCGAGTTCGAATATGCGCTTAGCCTCAGGAATTGCGCCGGTCATGCGTTACCTTGCTCGCGGAGTTAAGGTGGGCTTGGGAGTGGATGGGTCTGCGAGCAATGATAGTTCGCATATGCTGGGTGAGGCTCGGCAGGCAATGTTGCTGGCACGGTTGGCTGCCGGGTTAGAAGGTGCCTCGCTCTCGAGCCAGGATGCCCCGCCACTGATGACGGCACGGCAAGCGCTGGAATTAGCCACCCGCGGCGGTGCTGCTGTGTTGGGGCGCTCTGATATTGGTTCGCTGGAGCCGGGTAAATGTGCAGATTTTGTTGCATTTGACCTGAATGCCCTTGATTACGCAGGGGCACTTCATGATCCGGTGGCGGCGCTGGTTTTCTGCCAGCCACAGCGGGCGAGTTACACGGTGGTTCATGGTCGGATGATTGTTAAGGAGGGAGTGTTGCAAACACTGGATTTACCACGTTTGATCGAGCGGCATAATCGAGCCGCTCAGCGGTTACTGCAAGGCTAGGTTCGCGTTTATTATCGGTTGTTCAACCTGCTCTCGTCAGGGCTCTTCACCAAGGAGGAGATAATGTCCCAACAGATGACCCACGAAGTGACCCGCCGATTAGTAGATTGCGCGATGGGGCGCTTGCCCGCCGACAAGGTGATTCGCAATGGCTTGTGGGTATCGGTGCAAACGGGAGAGATTATTCCCAATACCGATATCGCGATCTTGGGCGAGCGAATCGCTTATGTAGGGCCGGATGCCAGCCACACGATGGGCAAGCGAACCGAGGTTGTGGATGCGCAGGGTGCTTATCTTGTGCCCGGCCTTTTGGATGCCCACATGCATGTGGAGTCGGGCATGTTGACGGTAACCGAGTTTGTGCGCGCGGTGGCGCCGCATGGCACCACGGGCATGTTTATTGACCCGCATGAGATTGCCAATGTCTTCGGTCTTAAAGGGGTGCGGTTGATGGTGGATGAGGCGGCACAGCAGCCCATCCATGTATTTGTTCAGGTGCCCTCGTGTGTGCCTTCCGCTCCGGGCTTAGAAACGCCGGGCGCAACTATAGGCCCAGAAGAGGTGGCCGAGGCGATCTCGTGGCCTGGGATTATTGGTTTAGGCGAGATGATGGATTTTCCGGGCGTTTATGAGGGCCGTGAAAAGCCTCATGCGGAAATGGCGATCGCCCGTAATGCCGGCAAGACCATTGGCGGGCACTACGCTTCTCCGGATCTTGGTTTGCCTTTCCACGGCTATGTGGCAGGTGGTGCCGAGGATGACCATGAGGGCACGCGGCTAGAAGACGCCGTAGCCCGTGCGCGTCAGGGAATGCGTGTGATGATGCGATATGGTTCGGCCTGGCACGATGTGGCCACTCAGGTGCGTGCGGTAACCGAATTGGGTCTGGATCCGCGCCGCTTTTTGCTGTGTACAGATGATAGTCATTCGGCCACTTTGGTGCAAGAAGGGCATATGGATCGGGTGGTTCGGCATGCTATTGCCCAGGGGTTGCGGCCCATAACGGCGATTCAGATGGCTACCATAAATACCGCCGAGCACTTTGGGGTCAGCCGCGATTTGGGAATGATTGCGCCTGGGCGCTATGCGGATATTCTCTTAGTACCTGATCTGGTCAATTTCCGTCCTACAGCGGTGATGGCTAAGGGTCGGTGGATTGCTCGCGAGGGGCAGTGGCTTATAGAATTACCAACCATTGCCTACCCCGATTGGGTCTTGAACTCTGTACATCTTAAGCGTCCGCTGACGGCAGAAGATTTTAAATTGATGGTACCTGGAGTTCAACAAGGACAGGTTACCGCCAATGTCATCGGCGTTATCGAGAATCAGGCTCCGACCCGCCACCTGCGCCTGACGGTGGAAGTAACCAAGGGTGAGATTAAGCCTGATCCTCAGCGGGATATTGTTAAGATTGCGCTGGTTGAGCGCCACCGGGCAAGCGGGGTGGTGCAGGTGGGGTTGGTACATGGATTTGGTTTCACCGCCCGCTGTGGGATTGCCACAACCGTGGCCCATGATAGCCATCACCTTATTGTGGTAGGCACCGATGAGACCTGTATGGCACAAGCCGTTAATGCCCTTGCGGAATGTGGGGGCGGGCAGGTCGTGGTTAAAGACGGAGAGATTATCGGTAAGGTTGAGCTGCCTATTGCCGGATTAATGTCAAACCAACGGGCTGAAGTGGTTGCAGCTCAGGCCGAAAGCGTGTTAGATGGTTTTCATGCCTGTGGGTGCACGCTGAACAATCCCAACATGCAGTTGAGTCTGTTGGCCCTAGTGGTCATCCCCGAACTGCGTATCTCTGATCTGGGCCTGGTGGACGTAACCCAATTCAAGTTCATCCCAGTTGTCGAGAGGTGAGATGGAAAACCAACACCCTTACCAGCGATTACAAATCCAGCTGGCGGAATTGATTGCCAATACACCACCAGGCCAGCGCCTACCCTCTGAGCCGCAATTGGCCAAGGGCCTAGGAGTTTCACGGGCCACGTTGCGCGAGGCCATGCGGTCTTTTGAAGGGCAGGGCCTGATTCGACGCCGTCAAGGCAAAGGAACGTTTGTCGTGCAGCACCCTCGGGTGATTGAATCGGGCTTGGAGGTTTTGGAGAGTCTGGAAACGTTGGCTCAACGTATCGGCCTAGAAGTCCGTATGGGCGAATGTACCATTGCCCAGATTGGCGCCGATGAGACGGTGGCCACAGGCTTGCGTGTTGCGCCAGGCACAACCGTTGTGCGGGTAGAGCGCGTTATCCTGGCCGATAACCGTCCGGTTGCTTTTCTGGTAGACATTCTTCCGCAAAATATTTTGACCCCGGAGGAACTCAACGAGGGCTTTACGGGTTCGGTGTTGGACTTTCTACTTCAACGTGGCACTCCCCAATTGGCAGATTCCTTTACCGAGATCCGCGCGGTGGCAGCATCCTCAGACATCGCACGACGGTTGGAAATCCAGCGCGGCGATGTGTTGCTGATGTTCCAAGCCCAATTGTTTGATGCGGGTGGAAATGTAGTGGATTTTTCACACAGTTATTTCCTGCCGGGGTATTTCCGCTTCCATGTTGTGCGTCGGGTGGGAACACCCGTTCGTATTCTCGAATTTGAACATCAAGGAGGAGGTGCTAAGTAGGTTGGACGAATCCTGAACAGACCAAATACAGGTCGAAGGAAGAATATAAGAATTCTATCTAAACATGGAGGTCAATCATGCGTAGTTTCTTAGGTCGTGACATTCTTTCTCTGAAGGATTTTGAACGCGAAGAGTTCTTCCGCATCTTTGAAGTTGCCGAGCAGATGGAACCCATCGCGCGTAGCCGCCGCAACAGCAACCTGCTGGCTCATAAAACCCTGGTGACCGCGTTTTATCAACCGAGCACCCGCACCCGCCTGGCGCATGAAGCCGCGATGCATCGTCTGGGTGGTCATGTGACTGGGTTCGCCGATGCTAAGATGACCCGGGCGGGCGATTGGTATCAGGAGTCCATCAAGGACACCGTCAAAATGCTGGAGTTCTACGGTGACGTCATTGTCATGCGTCACTTCCAGCAAGGCGCTCCACATGAGGCGGCCAAGTGGGCTAGCGTCCCAGTGATTAATGCGGGTGATGGTTGGGGGGAGCACCCGACTCAGATTTTGACCGATCTCTACACAGTTCTTCGCGAGAAGGGCCGCATTGATGGCTTGAAGTGGCTGGCAGTGGGTGATATGCGCATGCGTACGATGCACTCGTTGGCCTATGCCCTGACCCAGTTTGATTGCCCGGTGACCTTTGTAGCGCCCCCCGAAATGTCCTTGACTGAGGAGTTCAAGGCTGAGTTGCGCCAGTATAGCCTCAACTTCAAGGAGGCGGAGCACGTTGAGCAGGTGATCCATGAGGCCGATGTCATCCTGGTTGAGCCGGTGGTACAACCGGATTACACCAAGGCACGCGATGAGCGTAAGGGTGATGTAGGACAGACTCCGGCCAACTACAAGATCACTCGCGAACTGCTCGAGCGCAAGGCCAAGGAAGGAGCAATCCTGCTGCACTCGCTGCCGCGCATGGATGAAATCCCCACAGATGTGGATATCACCCGCTGGTCACGCTACTGGCAGGAGGCCTTCTACGGTGTGGTTGTCCGCATGGCCATCTTAGCCCTCGTACTGGGTGCAATGGAGTAATTCGTCTCTATCCCGGGCTCTGGGGGTCGAGGTTGGGCTTCCAGAGCCCCCATCCTTGAGCGAAAGGAGAGGCATCATGCAAACCTATCTACGTGGTCGAGACCTCATTGGTGATCTGGATTTCTCAAGAGAAGAAGTCGAAACCGTGCTGGATGTTGCGTTTGATCTGAAACGCAAGCGCGCGTTGGGTGAACCAACACCTTATCTCCGCGATAAGGTGCTGGCTATGCTGTTCTTCTTCAGCAGCACACGTACGCGCGGTTCGTTCGAGGCGGGTATGGCCCACTTGGGGGGGCATGCTGCGTTCATCGAAAGCCGCACGACTCAGATTGCCCATGGTGACACCCCCAAGGAAATTGGCGAGATCTTCGGTCGCTACTTCGATGGCATTGCCATTCGCCATGTGGAGTGGGGGGTTGGGAATAAATACATCAACGAAGTAGCCAAATATTCCCGCGTCCCCGTTCTCAACATGCAATGCGATATTTATCACCCCTTCCAATGTCTGGCTGACCTGATGACCATTTTCGAAAAGAAGGGACGCGATCTTCGCCGCAAGAAGATGGTGGTGTCCTGGGCCTATGCGGCATCTTATCAGAAGCCGATTTCGGTCCCCCAGTCTTTGATCCTGCAAATGCCGCGCTTTGGCCTAGATATTGTACTGGCGCACCCGCCTGAGTTCCGCCTGATGCCCGAGATTATGGATATGGCGCGTGAGCAGGCGCGTAAGTATGGCACGGGCTTTGAGGTTGTGGATGATATGGACGAAGCTTTCAAAGATGCGGATATTATCTACGCCAAGTCTTGGGGTGCGCTGGTGCACACCACCGACACCGAGGAGGGTGCACGGTTGCTGCAGAAGTATTCGAATTGGATCACCGATGAGCGCCGTATGGCATTAGCCAAACCGGATGCCATCTATATGCACCCGTTGCCGGCAGACCGCAACATTGAAGTCACCGATGGCGTGATGGACGGCCCGCAATCGGTGGTCTATGACGAAGCGGAGAATCGTATGCATGCCCAGATGGCTGTCATGGCACTGACCATGGCCTAGATTAATACCATAACATAAGGCTTGAGGTGAAAGAACATGGAACGTAAAGGTGTAGCGGTAGTTGCGGTAGGTGGAAATTCGCTCATCAAGGACCCTCAGCACCAGACGGTGAAGGATCAATATGAGGCTGGTGCCGAGTCAATGCATCATATTGCAGGTATGATCGCCGATGGCTGGGATGTAGTCGTGACCCACGGGAATGGCCCGCAGGTAGGATTTGTGTTGCGCCGTTCGGAATTGGCCCGCCATGAGTTACACGAGGTGCCGTTGGATGTGTGCGGTGCCGATACTCAGGGCGCAATTGGTTATATGTTCACCCAGGCGCTTTATAACGAATTCTTACGCCGTGGGATGAACAAGAAGGCGGTAGCTGTGGTTACGCAGACCGTGGTGGACCGCAATGACCCGGCGTTCAAGAATCCCACCAAGCCAATCGGGTCGTTCATGGATGAGAAAACGGCCAAAGAGCGGGCAGAAAAAGAAGGCTGGGTGGTTGTGGAAGATGCTGGGCGAGGGTGGCGGCGTGTGGTACCTTCCCCTATCCCGATTGACATTGTGGAGGCCCCGGCGATCCGTACTCTGATAGATGCTGGCTTTGTGGTTGTAGGTGTAGGTGGTGGTGGTATCCCTGTTGTGCGCACCGAGACCGGCGAACTGGTTGGGGTTGAAGCCGTGATTGATAAGGATTTCGGTTCGGCATTACTGGCTACCATGATTAAGGCTGATGTCTTTATTATCAGCACTGCTGTGGAGAAAGTGGCGCTTAACTACAACAAACCCAACCAGGTCTGGTTGGATAAAATGACGGTGGCTGAGGCAAAGGCGTACATGGCCGAAGGGCACTTTGCTAAAGGCTCCATGCTACCCAAGATTCAGGCCTGCATACGCTTCTTGGAAAACGGTGGTAAGAAGGCCATCATCACCAATCCGGAGAACCTGACGCGAGCGTTGCGGGGCGAAACGGGTACCTTGATCGTGCCTTAATTCATGTGCCATTTCGTTGGGAAGGGTGAAAAATCACCCTTCCCAGGCACCTACCATGACTTTCTAACCAGAGTTATCGGTTAAAATACGGGCAATTAGCGTCTTAGGGGTGGATTAAGTTTATGCTAAACCGATCGTGGAAAGGAGGTGAGGCACTAGAAGCATATAGGGCAGATCATTACGATTGTTTGGTTTCTGTCTCGCTTATGTCCATTCCAAGACCTCTAATTGTTCAAAAGTAAGGAGGAGGAAGAACTATGAAACGCACGTGGTTTGTCCTGAGTGTCCTGTTGGTGTTAGTGGTCATTCTGTCTGCATGCCAACCAGCGGCGACACCTGCACCAACAACAGCACCAACGCAACCCCCTGCTGAACCCACAAAACCTGCAGAACCAACCAAAGCACCTGAAGCTACCCAACCGGCCCAACCACAGGAGTTCGTCTTTGGGATGCTGTTGGTGGGACCTTACAATGACCATGGTTGGAGCGAGGCCCATTATAACGCCGGCCTCTATGTCGAACAGAAGGTACCTGGGACGAAGATGGTGTATATTGACAAGGTCAACTCGGCTGATCGTCCAGGCACTACTCCTGAGCAACTGGCCGAAGATCTGGTTTCCAAGGGCGCTAAGTTGGTGATCTTCAACTCGGATGACATGAAGGATGGTGCTGAAGCATTTGCCAAAGCCCATCCGGAGATTATCGTCATCCATGCGTCGGGTGATGGCGCCTGGAAAGAGGGCAAGAACTATCGCGATTTGCCTAACCTGGGCAATGTGATGGGGCGCATGGAATATGGCAAGATGATCGCTGGGTGTGCAGCGGCGCTGACCACTAAAACCGGTCAGATAGGTTACCTTGGTCCGCTCATCAATGATGAGACACGCCGCTTGGCTGCTTCGGCTTATCTGGGTGCCCGTTACTGCTGGAGCCAGTATCTGCAGAAAGAACCGGCGCAGTTGAAGTTCAAGGTAACCTGGATTGGCTTCTGGTTCAACATCCCCGGCGTAACCTCAGACCCGACTCAAGTTGCGGATGATTTCTTTAACAGCGGCTATGATGTGGTCATCTCAGGCATTGACACAACCGAGGCATTAGCCGAAGCGAAGAAATTCCGTGGCCAAGGGAAAGAGGTATGGGCAATCCCATACGATTACATCGGCGCTTGTGAAGAAGGCCAGGATGTCTGCTTGGGCGTACCGTACTTCAATTGGGGCCCGATGTATGCTAAATACATTCAGGAAGCCATTGCAGGCACCTGGAAACCCTCGTGGGATTGGGTTGGCCCAGACTGGAACGACATCAACAATCCCGATACCAGCCACGTTGGCTTTTTGAAAGGTGCAGCCCTTTCCGCCGATGCCTCGGCACAGTTGGATAAGTTCATCTCCGAACTGGCCGGTGGGTTGAATCTGTGGAAGGGTCCGCTCAACTTCCAGGATGGCACACCCTTCCTGAAAGAGGGTGAGGTGGCTACTGACTTCCAGGTCTGGTACCTACCGCAGTTACTTGAGGGTATGGAAGGCCAGAGCGTTAGCCAATAGCTCGGAAACCAGGGGGAAGGCATTTCAAGCCTTCCCCCATTCTCTAATGGCTGGGTGCGAGATGAACGTTGAACTAATCAACATTCACAAGTGGTTTGGTCCCGTTCATGCCAATGATGGCATCACCCTCTGCATTCCCAGCGGGGTTATTCAGGGCTTGCTGGGTGAGAATGGAGCTGGAAAAAGCACGTTGATGAAAATTCTTTCCGGGTTCTATCAGGCCGATGAAGGGGAAATTCGTCTGGATGGAAAACCGGTGAAAATCGAATCCCCTGCTGACGCGATCCGCCACGGAGTGGGGATGCTTCATCAGGATCCGCTAGATTTTCCACCCATGCGGGTGGTGGATAATTTGCTCATCGGCCATCGCGGTGGATTATTTCCCAACCGCGCGGAAGCGATACGGGCCATGCAGGATTTACAAGCGCGGTTTGGTTTCAATATTGATCCCTATGCTTATGTGGATACCCTGACCGTAGGTGAACGCCAACAATTAGAGATTATGCGCTTGCTGTGGTTAGGGGCCAGAGTGTTAATTTTGGATGAACCAACAACAGGTATTAGTGCCAACCAAAAAGAAAAATTATTTGCGACGTTGCGTGCCCTGGCCGAACAGGGGATGACGGTTATTTTCGTCTCTCATAAACTGGAAGAAGTGGAAGAACTGTGTCATCGTGTTGCTGTCTTGCGCGAAGGAAAGTTGGTGGGTGAATTGGAACCACCCTACCGAACTGAGGACTTAGTAAAGTTGATGTTTGGCAAGGTGGTAGTGCCGGAAGATAAAACCCATTTTGATTCAAAGGAACCCCTTTTCCGCCTTGAAAACATTAGTATTGAAGATTATCGCTTGCAGATTCGTGATGTGTCTCTGACCGTGCACCGGGGAGAAGTGATTGGCTTAGCCGGTATGGAAGGGTCGGGTCAGCGCCAATTTCTTCAAGCCTGTGCAGGTATTATCCGTCCGGTTGCTGGTGAGATTTATCTCGATGGCAAGCGGCTTACCGCGCGCCCCTATCGTGACTTTCTGGAGGCAGGTATTACCTACGTGCCGGCAGCGCGTTTAGAGGAAGGATTAATTCCGGGACTCACCCTAACCGAGCATTTTGTTTTAGCCGAGCCTCAAGAAGGGTTTGTAGTCAATCGGCAAAAGGCCGCAGCATTGACGACGCAACGCATTGCTGATTTTTCCATTAAGGGCATGCCCACCAGCACGGTGGAGTCGCTTTCGGGTGGGAATCAACAGCGGGCATTGTTGGCGATGCTGCGCCAACCGCTTAACTTGCTGCTCTTGGAACATCCTACCCGTGGCTTGGATATTGAATCCGCGATTTGGATATGGGGTAAGTTGAAAGAACGATGTCGTCAAGGCACGGCGATAATCTTCACCTCGGCAGATTTGGAAGAGATCCTGCATTACAGCGATCGTATATTGGTCTTCTTTGGTGGCAAGGTCTCTCAACCCATAGAGGCCACCCAGACCAGCGTGGAAGAATTAGGCCAGTTAATCGGTGGCAAGGGATTCTAATCGTATGGAGTAGCCATGGTAAAAGCGTCATCCCGGTGGACCAATCTTGCCTTTCAACTTCTGGCCATTGCATTAGCACTGGTATTTACCTCTCTGGTGATGGTGCTGGCAAAAGCGGATCCTCTTGAGGCTTTCCGCAACATTGTGGTGGGTTCAGTGGGATCTATCAATAAATTTAGTGATGTGCTTGTGGCCTGGGTGCCACTTTTACTGGCAACCTCGGGACTTTTGGTGACCTATACGGCGGGGTTGTGGAACATTGGAGTTGAGGGTCAGATCACGTTAGGGGCGATCTTCACCACGTGGGCATTACGAGTGCTTCAGGACAGTAGCCTTCCCGCGGGATTAATCATTGTGATTGGCTTTCTGAGCGGGGCACTGGGGGGCATGTTATGGGCTAGTGTGGTGGCATTTCTCAAGATTTACGGCGGCGTCAATGAGATCTTTGGTGGTCTGGGTATGAACTTTGTTGCTACGGCCTTGACCATCTGGTTGATCTTTGGCCCTTGGAAGCGTCCGGGGATTGGTTCGATGAGCGGCACTGAGCCCTTTAAAGAAGCCCTTTGGCTGCCCACGTTTACGGGGTTGCGTCTCAGTCCGTGGTCGTTGATAGTGGGAATTGTCGGTATTTTGATCATATATCTCCTATTACAGGGCACCTATTTTGGCTTGAAGTTAAAGGCTGTGGGGCGAAACCGACGGGCTGCATTTTTGCTTGGCATCCCTACCACGCAATACATGTGGGCAGCATTTTTGCTGTGTGGGCTCTTTGCCGGGTTGGCCGGTGCAGTGCAAGTTCTAGGAGTCTATCACCGACTGATCCCGTCAATTTCGTCAGGGTATGGATTTTTAGGGATGCTGGTGGCCATGTTGATAAACTATCAGCCTACTTGGGCCGCCCCAGTTGCCTTGTTCTTCGCAGCGCTCAACATTGGGAGTATCCAGTTGCCTATTGTGATGAAACTGGACTCAACGCTTTCGGGCGTGCTGCAGGGCGCGCTGGTGTTAGCGGTGCTGCTTATGGACGGCGTCCGTCAACGCATTTTGCGACGACGATAAGGAGGGCGCATGGATACAGCATTGGTCATTGGGATTGCAGGTATTCTGGCTTCAGCCGCACCAATTGTGTTTGCAGCCATCGGCGAAACGATTATTGAGCGCTCGGGGGTGATCAACCTTTCTGTCAATGGCGCCATTCTACTCACAGCGATGGCCGGTTTTGCAGTTGCCGTAACCACCGGAAGTGTGGTATTGGGATTGCTGGTTGGGGCCGTCATTGGCGCCCTTGTGGCTCTGATTGTGGCCTTTGCCAGTATTACCTTGAAACAGTCTCAGGTTGCGGTTGGCTTCGTTCTTGCACTCTTGTGTCGAGATTTGGCTTATTTTCTGGGTAATCCCTATATGGGACTTTCGGGACCACGGTTGCCTCACCTGCCCATCCCCGGATTGGCTTATATCCCTATATTGGGTACCATTTTCTTTCAGCATGATCTCATGACCTACTTGAGTTTTGTGCTGATTGTCCTGGCGTATGTCTATATTTTCCGTACTCGCCCAGGACTGATGCTTCAGGGTATCGGTGAACGACCCGCGGCGGCCTATGTGCGAGGCGCAAACGTCAATTTACTCCGTTACATTTACACCATAGTGGGTGGCGCCTTGATCGGATTGGCCGGTCCAATGTATTCACTCAGTGTCAAGGCAGGATGGAAGGGGACGATTTCCGGCCTGGATGGGATTGGCTGGATCGCGCTAGCGTTGACCATCTTTGGCGGCTGGAACCCACTGCGAGCAGCCTTGGGTGCCTACTTTTTTGCCTTTTTACAGTGGTTAGGGTTGGTCTTGCAGCCCAGTTTACCCAATATTCCCTCCCAAGTGCTTCAGGTGGCACCTTTCCCCTTAATGATTTTGACTCTTTTACTGGTCAATGTGGGGAACGCAGAATGGGTGGATCGGACTTTGGCAGGTTTGCCTGAACAAATGCGCCATGTTATCGCACGGGTGTTACGAGCAATGCGCACCTCACCGCCGGCAGCGCTTGGGGTGCCGTTCGAAAAAGAGTAAGTCAATTCAATTCTTGATGGCAGGAGATTCTCATGGGTAATTTTGTTGGCTATCGTTGTTCATTATGTGGCACGGAATACCAACCGGATCAGGTCACGTATACCTGTCCGAGGGATGGGGGAAACTTGGATGTTTGGCTTGATTACGCGGAAATCAAGAATCGTTTTCAGGTTAACGATATCACAAGCCGCAGAGATTACTCAATATGGCGCTATTTGCCCTTGCTCCCGATTGAAGATCCCGGTGGCGAGGGAACCCCTATGCGCATGGTAGGATGGACGCCGGTCTATACGCCACAGCGCCTGGCGAAAGAACTGGGAATTAAGACCTTGTGGGTAAAGGATGAGGGGCGCAATCCTACTGCGTCGTTTAAAGACCGCGCCAGCGCGGTTGTGGTAGCACGGGCGCGCCAGATAAAAGCTGAGGTCGTCGTTACGGCCTCGACAGGCAATGCTGGTGCAGCACTTGCAGGTATGGCAGCGGCCATTGGACAAAAGGCGGTGATCTTTGCCCCCAGGACGGCCCCCCCCGCAAAAGTTGCCCAACTGCTGGTATTTGGAGCACAAGTGATCCTGGTAGATGGTAATTATGACCAGGCGTTTGATTTGACCATTCAGGCAAGTCAGGAATTTGGTTGGTATTGTCGCAATACCGGTTATAACCCCTTCACGGCCGAAGGTAAAAAGACGGCTGCGTTAGAAATATGGGAGCAGGTGATCCTGAACATGCGCACGGGCTCGCGGCCGTTATGTCTATTCGTCTCTGTAGGCGATGGAAACATTATCTCTGGTATCCATAAGGGCTTTAAAGATCTGGCGACATTGGGTTGGCTAGAGCAAATGCCGCGAATTTTTGGTGTTCAATCTGAAGGATCGGCCGCTGTGGCAAACGCTTATTTCAAGGGCACTGAGCTCATTGAGCCGGTATCGGCTCAAACTATTGCTGATAGTATATCGGTGGATTTGCCACGCGACGGCGTGCGTGCGGTGCGGGCAGCTCGTCAGACCAACGGTGCCTATATCACCGTTCCTGATAGTGAGATTCTGAAAGCCATTGCTGATTTGGGGCGCGTAGGGATTTTTGCCGAACCCGCAGGGGCTACGGCATATGCCGGGTTGAAGAAGGCGCTTCAGCAAGGACTTGTGACACCTGACGATCCAATTCTGGTATTGAATACCGGAAGCGGCCTCAAGGATATTCGGGCGGCTATGCAGGCAGTAAAAGAAGCACCAGTTATCGAACCCTCCCTTTCAGCGCTCAAAGCCCATTTGAGTCAAACGGCATGAGGGTTATGACAACACCCACCTTTTCCATTGTTGTGCCCGTTTATAACGAAGAGGGTTGTCTGGATGAACTTTACCGCCGAATTGTGGCGGTGATGGAGAGCACGGGCGAACCCTGGGAACTGGTGCTGGTTGATGATGGCTCTCGTGATCGCTCCACCGAGATCATCAAGCGGTTAGCAGAGCAGGATCAGCGCGTGCGGCCAATCATCTTTGCGCGCAACTTCGGTCATCAAATCGCAGTGACCGCAGGTTTAGACTACAGCCGCGGGCAAGCCGTGGTGATTATTGATGCTGATTTACAGGATCCGCCGGAGGTGATCCTTGACCTCATTGCCAAATGGCGTGAGGGATATGAGGTGGTTTACGCCGTACGCACCGAACGCGAGGGCGAAACGTGGTTTAAGAAAGCCACGGCAGCAGCATTCTACCGGCTAATCTACCGCATCACCGATGTCAAGATTCCGGTAGATACAGGTGATTTTCGTCTGATGGATCGCAAAGTAGTGGATGTCTTGAGCCGTATGCGCGAGCATCATCGCTTTTTACGTGGCATGTCGGCTTGGGTGGGCTTTCGCCAGATCGGCGTTCCTTACAAGCGAGCTCCTCGCTACGCGGGTGAAACCAAATACCCTCTGCGTAAGATGCTGCGCCTTGCTCTCAACGCGATTACCAGTTTTTCCTACTTTCCTCTTCAATTAGCAACCTATCTCGGATTTTTAGCGGCTGGTTTGGCGATTGTAGCGATTCCTGTGGTGATCATCTTACGCGCTTTGCAACCCCAAGCCTTTTTTGGTCAAGCATCCACGTTAATTGCGGTGTTGTTCCTGGGCGGTGTACAGTTGATCTCGCTTGGGATTTTAGGTGAGTATGTTGGTCGTATTTACGACGAAGTCAAAGGGCGTCCGCTTTATGTCGTACGCGAGGCGCCCTCTGATGATCAAACCATAGCAAAAAAATCATAATTCAAGAGGAGTGTGTAACGATGACAAAAATTGATTTAACGGTCATGCCCGAACGACGCGAACGAACCATTCAACGTGTCCGGGAGCGCAATATTATTATTCCCACTTTTGCTCAGATGAAGAATCCCGATTTGATCCCTGCGCGTATTAAAGAGGAACTGCGCAACATTGGACTCTGGGATGTTCATCCGCGCAATCTCTTCCGCATTACCTGGAAGAATGAGCCTGTGCCATTTGGGGGCGGCTTTGGCCCAGTCAATACACTGGAGTTTCCCAGCAGTCTGACCGGCGTGCCGGCGCGCATCATTGGCTTGGTGGGTAAGTGGTTTCCTACTGGTGCGCATAAGGTTGGTGCAGCGTTTGGGTGTCTGGTGCCACGTTTGGTGACCGGGCAGTTTGATCCTACGACACAGAAAGCTGTATGGCCCTCGACCGGCAATTACTGCCGTGGAGGCGCGTATGATTCGGCTTTGCTAGCCTGTGACTCGATTGCCATCTTGCCCGAAGGGATGAGCAAAGAACGGTTTGAATGGCTATCAAAGATTGCTAGCGAGGTGATCGCAACCCCCGGTAGTGAATCTAATGTTAAGGAAATCTTTGATAAATGCTGGGAACTGCGCCGTTCGGGCCAGGACTTGATGATCTTCAACCAGTTTGAAGAATTCGGTAATTATTTGTGGCACTATGATGTCACCGGGCACGCTATGGAAGAAGTGCTCAAGCGTGTCATGGGCCCGAAGGACGAATTCCGCGGCGTGGCGCTGACCACCGGTTCTGCTGGTACAATTGCCTGTGGCGACTACCTGAAGCAACTCTTCCCCAACAGCAAAATCGTGGCTGGTGAAGCCTTGCAATGCCCGACCCTCTTTGAGAACGGTTTTGGCGCTCATCGCATTGAGGGCATTGGGGATAAACATGTGCCGTGGATTCACAATGTGAAGAATACCGATCTGGTAGCGGCAATTGATGATAATGACGTGGTCGCAGTGATGCGCCTGTTCAACGAGCCGACCGGGCGGGAGTATCTGGTGCGCAAAGGTGTTCCAGAAGAGGTCGTTTCGAAATTGGATCTCCTCGGCTTCTCCGGGATTGCCAACCTGCTCTCTGCCATTAAAACGGCCAAGTATTACGAGATGGGTGAGAATGATATTATGCTCATTGTCCTTACCGATTCCATGGAACTTTATGGTAGCCGGATCCAGGAATATCGCGAGCAGTACGGTGAATTTACTCCGTATCATGCGGCAGAAGCCTACGCCCGTAGCCTGCAGGGACAGAGCGTGGATTACCTGCTCGAACTGCGCTACGCGGATCGCCGACGGGTGCATAATTTGAAGTATTACACCTGGGTGGAGCAACAAGGTAAGACCTACGAAGAAATTTTGGCCCAGTGGTATGATCGCAACTACTGGACTGAGTTGCAAAGTCAGGTGGAGGAGATTGACGCGCTCATTACGGAATTCAACGAGCGGGTCGGATTGATCAAAAACTATCAATAAGGCTGTATGGTGAGCGAATTGCCCCGCCTCTATTACAAAGGCGGGGCGGTTTTTTCTTTACCAAAAGTATAGTAAAATAGGCGGCGTTGGGCATATCGAAATCTTCAGGGAGAGAAACCACAATGCAAACATGCTCACGTTGTCAAACTCAAGTGCTTGATACTGAAATACTTTGCCCGACCTGTGGGGCAGATTTGTATGAACATTCCACAGCCAGGGTGGCTCTAAAGAAAATGCAGGCCAACCCGCGTGTCAGCATGATTCGCCTTGCGGTTGCTGCCGATGCCTGCCCAACTTGCCGCAAGATGTATGGCACTTATCCCAAGGATCAGGTTCCTCTGTTGCCCATTGAGGGGTGCTCGAACGGGCTGGGATGCCGGTGTTTTTATGAACCGGTCCTGACCGAGATTTATCCCTGAAATTGTTGAACCCAACCCAAGAGAGCACGCGCCAACTCTGCCGGAGCTTCGAGCATCGGCATATGTCCGATTTCGGGGAGTTCGACCCAGGAAGCCGCGGGGATTTGTTCAAGCATCGCCCGGATCCGTGCCGATTCAATGAGCGAATCGGCCGAGCCAGTAACGATCAAGACTGGAACATTAATTTCGCGTAGCCAGGTGTTGGCATCTTCACGTTCGGCCATCCCCAGCAGTGCATGGATGGCCGATTGGGGGGAACAAGACCGGATGAAGTTACGAATTTTCTCTTGTACGATGGGGTTGGGAGAAAGTCGTTGTGGCATTTCCTCCAGCAATGGAAGAATGCCCTGTGTGCGGATTTTGGCGACGGTCTGATAGCGTGCTTCACGCCGTAGTGGCGAATCAGGATCGGGATGCGAGGAAACAAGGGCCAGGCCGGTCAATCGCTGCGGATAAAATCGGGCAAACGCCAGGGCAACGTATCCACCCATGGAGTGACCCACCAGGGCAACCCGTTCAAGTTTCAAATGATCCATGAGGTATCGCACATCTTCGGCAAGCGAACTCATCCTAAGCACATCATCACTGGCTGGGGATTGGCCAAAGCCGCGTAGGTCGGGGAGGATCATGCGGATATGGGAGGCTAGATAAGGGATAACCTCATCCCAGATATGGCGATTGAATGGGAAACCATGCAGGAAGAGCACCGGAATACCCTCGCCAACAACTTCGTGAGCGAGTAGGACAGGTTCAGGAATCATCATGACCTCCATTCTGTGCCGATTTGTTCCAGGTTTCCAGAAGGAAATATGCCAGTTTTAGCGCTTCCTCACGGCTTCGGATTTCACCGCTGGCGTGGGCTTCTCGAATTTCTTCAAGGAGTTTCCCGATGATGGGGCCAGGTTGCAACCCTAGGGTTTCTACCAAATCGTTTCCATTGATAAGAGATGGTGGCTGGATAATGTCCTCTTTTTGGTGCCACCAGGCGTCTAAAAGTTGTTGGCAGATGGTTAATTCGCGGTTCCAGACCCCTTGGGGCAGGGTAGTATGATATGTGGCTAGAGTATCTGCTAGTGTGAGCAGGCAAATATCCACGCCCGCCGTCCCGACATCTCGGAAAAAGCGGTAGATTGCGCGGCGAGTAAGTTGGTCTTGAGCACTTGCTAATTGATGAACTCGCATATGGTGACGAACGACCCTGGCGCCATGTTCAATTTCATCGTTGCTGAGGGCCAGAACACGGGCGCGTTCGATAAAGTAGTTCGTGCTGAGGCGTTCATGGCCGATAAAATGAAGCCGGCCATTCGGGTGGATATCTGCGGTTACGGGTTTTCCGCTGTCGTGATAGGCAGTGGCTAAAAACAGTAGGGCTCGCAGGCTTCGGTTGGGGTTGAGGCGAGTGGAAAAATGCGAAATAAGGGAATTTCGGAAACGCCCCAGGTAAAGGGTGGCAGTTCCCATGGTTAAAGAGGCCGCTTTATCTTCATTGTACTCAGCGACCAACAATCCAAACAGCCGTTCGAGGTAATCCAGGGTGGCTAATGTGTGTTGCCACACATCATACACATGTGGAGGAGGTTGTAAAACCCCTTTTAGCGCACTTAATTCAGGGAAAATATGGGGAAGGATGCCTAAGCTGTCCAGTAACTGAAAAGCAGTCTTGACATCCGGCCCCTCGAGCATTTTGAAAAGTTCATCTCGTTTGCGCTCAGCGGATACATGCTCAAGCAACGGTATGGCTTGTCGTAATCCTACCAGGGTGGCAGGGAGAAGGCGAAATTTTAGGGTATTGGCCAGACGCACACCACGTAAGACCCGCAGTGGATCGTCGGAAAAAGTCGTTTTGGAGCAAGCGCGTAATCGCTTTTCACGTAAGTCAAGCGCTCCATTGAGGGGGTCAATCAGGGTTTCGGGCTGGCTGAGGTCAATAGCCAATGCGTTAATGGTAAAATCGCGGGCGTGTAAATCCTGCTCGATAGTTAACCCTCTGATACGCGAAAAATCTAATGTGAACGGTTGGCCATCTGCTGCGACGCCTAAGACGCGGAAAGTTTCTCGTTCATCATCCATTGTGTATAGTGCTGCCCCCAGGGTATCAGCAACCATTCGGGCAACCATGTGAACATCTCGAGAGACCACGAAATCCAGGTCGTGGCTCCTCTTTTCCAAAAGCGCATCACGCAAAGCCCCTCCTACCAGAAAGATACGCCGATTGGCATGGCTCAACCGGCGCAACAACTGGGGGAGTGCAGGGACGGGAAATAACGCCTCAAACGTAATTAACATTCGCGTTTTAACCGGCTCTGTTGATATTTTTCTTCATTAACGACGCCGATAAAGGGCAAGTTACGATAAAGTTCATCCAGGTCGAGCCCATAGCCAAAGACGAATTTGTTGGGAATTGTAAAGCCGACGTACCGCAGCGGAACCTCAACCTCGCGCCGTTCAGCCTTATCTAATAAGGTACATACGGCAAGACTACGCGGCTTGCGAGCAGATAGCAGGTTAATCACAGAAGCCAGAGTGCGCCCGCTGTCAATAATGTCTTCTACGATGAGCACATCGCAATCTTCAATGCTGGTGTTTAAATCAAGGGTGATGCGAACCTGACCAGTGGATTGGCGACTCCCGGCACCATAGGATGAAACAGCCATGAAGTCCACCATATGGGGGACAGTCAGGTGACGGATAAGATCGGTTAAAAACATGACCCCACCCCGCAGAATGCACAGCAGAACCAGTTTTTCTGAATGTTTATAATCCTGGCTGATCTGGGCGCCCAGTTCTGCTACCCGTTGCCGTAAGGCTTCTTCTGGGATTAGGATTTCTTCCAGGAATTCTTCATATCTATTGCACATCATACCCAACTCCTTGGGATAAGGTTTTAATCACGGGGTACGACATGATGCTTACGACAACGGGCTTCATAGAGCTCAGAGGCCCCAACGATAATCACGGGATCATTATAATGAGCCGGTTTACCGTTAACCAAGCGCTGGGTGCGGCATGCAGGTTCACCGCAAACCATACAGATGGCCTGCAATTTATCCACCCGCTCGGCTTGAGCCATGAGGATGGGCATATAACCAAACGGTTCGCCCCGAAAATCGGTGTCCAGCCCAGCGACAATGACTCGAATGCCACGGTTAGCCAGCTCCTGAACCAGAGGCACAATCGCCTCGTCGAAAAACTGGGCTTCATCTATGCCTATGACGGTGGTGTCGGGGTCTAAATGTTTCAATATATCACTTGCTTTTTCAATGGGAGTCGCATCAAATGCTGTTCCGGCATGCGACTTTACTTGTTCGTTACCATAGCGCTGATCAATGATGGGCTTAAAAACTTGCACCTTCTGGCGCGCAATGGTGGCGCGCCGCAACCGACGAATGAGTTCGTCGGTTTTACCGCTAAACATGGAACCGGTAATGACCTCGACCGAACCAACGTGATGTTTCATGCCATGCTCCTTAGCGGGTGTGGGTTGCCTTGATTTTAACCCAATCTCTAAACCTGCTGATTAAAAAAATCAGGCAGACGTTTAACTGCGTCTGCCTGATCTATTGGCTCGGTTTCCCGATTAGACAGTAATCTCTTCAGCTGCTGAGGGCAGGGTATAGCCTAACTGGCGCAAGCGTTTTTTGAGATTGATTAGGGATTGGCGGCCAAATCCCTCGATAGCAAGCAGCGCAGCTTCGCCTTCTGCCAGTTTCTCCAAAACCTGACCCACTGTAGTTAGCCCTGCTTTCTCTAGAGCCTCAGTAGGACGAGGGCCGAGGTTGAGTTCGGCAATAGGGCGGTTGGGAGACGTGCGTTCTTGCTCGCGTGCTCTTTGGGTTTCCACATATTCCTGGCGAGCCTGTAAACGCTTATAGAAGCGGTCTACTTGCCCTTCAATATCGAGGATGCGTTGCTGTTGACCCGTGTAAAACGGATGGCATTTTGAGCACACCTCGGTATGGATTTCTTTCTTAGTTGAACCCGTCGTCCAGGTATTACCACAAGCGCAGATAACCCGGGCGTCGGGGTAAAAAGTCGGATGGATGTCTTTTTTCATCGTTAGCCTTCCTATCCTAAAATTTAGGAAGCCAATACCATCATGGCATTAGGCTTCGGCTGCGACTGGGACAACACTGACGCGCTTGCGTCCGCCTGGCAACGTTTCAAACACTACCACGCCGTCTGCTGTGGCGAAAAGTGTGTCGTCCTTGCCAACATCTACGTTCAAGCCGGGCTTGATCCGGGTGCCACGCTGGCGAACCAGGATATTACCAGCTAGTACATATTGTCCCGCGAAACGCTTTACACCTAAGCGCTGGGAATTGCTATCTCGTCCGTTGCGGCTGGAACCGCCACCCTTCTTGTGTGCCATAGGTCCTACTCCACCACAGAAATAGAATTCACTAACAGGCGGGTATATTGTTGACGATGACCGGTCTTCACGCGGTAGCGCTTTTTCGGGCGATATTTAAAGACAATGATTTTGGGCCCTTTGAAATGTTCCTGGATCGTTGCGGTGACTTGAGCGCCAGGTACAGTTGGGGTACCAACTTGCACCTTGCCATCTTCAGCGACCAGCAACACTTGGTCGAGCACAACCTGCTCTCCAACTTCTCCAGGAAGACGATCTACTTCCAGGGTTGTCCCTTCGGTGACTTTATATTGCTTACCACCACTTTCGACAATTGCGTATTTTGACATTCCTCATCTCCAATCTTCACTTCGCCGGGATACACGCGTAGGTAAACGCCTGTGCCCGGGGAAGTTGGGGATATTACATGCACAAGCCCCAGCGGCAATGCCGGGGCATTGGCAAGTAATATTATACCCGAGCAGATTTTAATCTGTCAATGTTTGAGCCACTTTCTCACCCTGAGGAGTGAGAATACGCACGTCACCATCACGTCGGGTAATGCCAAGGGCATCCATATACTCTAGAAAAGCCAGTGCGTAGCGGCGCGATGTTTGAAAATAATCTCGAAATTCGGCTACGCTGAGGGTAGAGTGATTTTTTAGGTGTAAGATGACAAAACGCACCATGGTCTGAAAGTCGGTCTTACGAAAAGCAATTTCGTCAGAGATGGCTACTATAGTTCCGTTTTCAATCAGAGCATTGAAGACTTCTTGACCTACCAATTCTATGCATTCGCGTATCGTAGGTGGGGCATAAGGGGTTGTAGCGAAGCGCCTTAAGAGATGCTCAACCTGTATCGTCTGTTGAGTGTTGAATCGCACCTTGTGGTGAGGATGGGCAATAAATTGCCCTTGTTCACTCAGCATCCCGGTTCTCAGCCATTGATGCAAAGCAGCCTGAAAAAGGGGTGGGGATAGGCGCAGTTGACTCCGCAGAGCTTCGCGGGGTATGCCAATCCGCAAAGGATATTGACGGTGATAATGTTCCATGATCGTGAGCGCTTTTCGTTGCAGATCCTGCCACTGTGTGAGCGTGAAAAGGAAAGGTTCCTCATTGGGGGAATCAACCGCGGCAAGTGCAAAGAAATGTTTTGATCCATCGGGATCATTGAGAATGCGAAAAATTTCCTCTATGGTGAGACCGGCGTGCTTTGCAGCAAGAGAAAGAGGGAGTGGACCGGCGTTCTGGAGTGTGACAAGTAGGGTTTTATCGGAAGTGCCCTGACTCAACACCGAGAGATGCTCTAACGTTTGGGGATCAAATCGGCGATAACGCTTTTGTGGGTGGGGCTCCAGTACGATTCCTCCGCCAATTGTTTCACCGGGTGATGGACGACGTAAAATAAAACGATCGCCACGTGAGACAACGAGAGGGGAGTAGGTTTCTAACTGCAGCCATCCCTCTTCGCCAGGGTGGATGGCTTCAGCACCTAGCACACGCACCCTTGCCAGCACTTCACTGCTACCCATGAACACTTTAACTTCGTTATTATGCTGAAGCGGAGCATGTGCATCGGGGATCAGACGACAGCGGGCATCCAGGCGTTGGGTCGGTTGATATAGCCCTGGTAGGGTAAGAACATCTCCGCGTTGAATTTGCTTTACTTCAATACCGCTGATATTAACCGCAGTGCGGCTACCAGGCTGGGCATGCGGGGTTTTCTTTTTATGTGTTTGCAACCCTCGAATGCGCCCCTTTAATCCTTTGGGTAAAATCTCAATCTCGTCACCTAGATTCAGGCAGCCATCTATCAAGGTTCCCGTAACTACTGTGCCAAATCCAGAGATCGAAAACACTCGGTCTATAGGCAGGCGGGGTTTCCCTAAGTCTGGGCGTGAAGGTGTGTCAGCCAAAAGGTGCTCCAGTGTTTCGAGCAAGATATCAAGACCGGCGCGGGTGATGGCTGAAACGCGTATAATGGGTGCGTTTTGTAGCGTTGTACCTTGAAGGGCATGTCGTATGTCGCTTTCAATCAGGTCAAGCCACTCTGGATCGTCTACAAGGTCAATTTTGCTTAATACCACAATTCCTCGTTCTACCCCAAGCAGATCCAGGATAATCAAGTGCTCCCGCGTTTGAGGCATGATTCCTTCATCGGCGGCAATAACCAAAAGCGCAGCATCTATCCCGCCGACACCGGCTAGCATATTTTCAATAAAATCGCGGTGCCCGGGAACATCTACAATTCCCACACTCTCGCCGTTGGGAAGGGTAAGCCAGGCAAAGCCTAGATCTATGGTCATCTCCCGTTCCTGCTCTTCCTTGAGGCGGTCAGGGTGGATGCCGGTGAGTGCAGCCACTAAGGTTGATTTTCCATGATCTACGTGCCCGGCAGTACCAATAACGTGCGTGACCATACTTACCTAAGGATTCTGGGCGATTAATTGCTCGTAAGTTTCTAGTAGTTCGCGCGAAAATGCCAGGAGTTTTTGGAGGCGTTTATGCGCCTCTTCAGTGAAGAGTGAAAGTGAATCTTGAAGTTCTTGCACCGAATCTTCCAGGTTAGTGAGTCGCTCATTGAGTTGGTTGATCTGGCGGATCAAATCACGATTTTGTTCTTCCTGGACCAATAGATAATTTGCCCATCGTTTTTGATCATCGGCCTTAAAACTTGCCCATTCCTGGCGAAAGCGATCCTCTACCAGGCGTTGCATCTCGGTAATCTCATTGATCCGACGTTCAAAACGAGCCGTAATATCTTCGAATGCTTCTTGGGCGCGCTTTATGGAGCGGTGGGTAGCTTCAAGCGTCTGAATCTGAGCATCGAGGTTGGCGGCTGTGGCTTTCATTTCTTCAAATCGAGCCTGCCATTCTTGCCAGGTGCGTTCGCGTTCAAACGCCAGCATGTTTTGTTTATCCATAAAGGCGATTTGGCTTTGTTTACGTTCATTTTCTGCGGCGATCAGTTCATTGATCTTTGCTTCAAGTTTGCGCTGAACGTCGCCGATAACATCCATTTTCCCCCGTTGTTCATCCAGACGTTTACGAATAGCCGCTACCTCGCCTTGAAGGTCAATCACCCGCTTAGCATCCTGGCGCTGATTGTCTTCTAGAAGTTTTTGCTGACGCCGAAACTCTTCATCTGCGCGTTGATATTGTTCAATCTGTTGCTCCAGCGCATCAATCAGCCGGTTCAAGCGACCTTCTTCTTCGATTCGAGCCTGTAGACCTTTGCGCAGTTCAGGGATGGCTTCCAGGCTTTTACGTACCTCGGCAATAGCTTTGTTTAGGGCTTCTAAATCGGCCAAACGCATTCGATCTGCTTCACGGTCACGTTCGGCACGCTGTTTTTCTAAATCTTGAATCATCCGTGTTAATTCAACGCGTACCTGAGCAATGCTTGTCTCGATCTGATCGAAACGAGATAAGTTGGCGCTCAAGCGGGCGAGTTCCCCTTCCAGGGCAGTGAGTTGTTGCAATGACCGTGGATATCCCTCTTCGAGGTCCGCGATTCGTTCTTGAAGCGTGGCGATCAGCAATTTATCCTTACGCCGTTCTTCTTCAAGCCAATCCAGACGTTTTATTATTTGCTCAAGATCCATTGGGCGGTCCTTTCACGGCACAGTGATCGAAAATTACAGATGAGGGGTGCTCCAATTATAGTCAGATTTTAACCGCATAAGGCGAAAGAAGTGGCATAAAGGTTAACGGGCCAGATTGATAAAACTCTGAGCGACTTGGAGCGCGGGGCTGAGCAGAGAAGCGGGAAACAAACCCAGAGCGAGAAGTCCAACGATACTAATTAGGGTTAGAGGGGACACGGTTCTTAAGCCATTGGCGAGTTGTGTGGTTTCAAAGGTGGATTCCAATGTGTAACTGATAAGACGTAATCCATTAAGAAGAAAGAGCACGTTTCCTAGAAGTGCTCCCATGACTGCAGGGAGCGATTGTCGTGCTAGGTTGAAGAGAATCTCTTGACGGACAGGGAAACTTGCAAGCAAAGGCAAACCACCCAAAGAGAAATAACCGGTCAGGAATCCGAGCGATGCCCAGGACATTGGCTTCAATAGTTCGAGCGAAAGTGTAGAAGATGCTTTGGCGAGACTCCGGAAAGAGTCCAGGGATTGAGTGAGCAAGAAAGTTCCCAGAACTCGTCCAGGCAACAATTCTAAGAAATAGGTTACTCCTTGGGCAGAACCTGGGGCAATAGCGATGAGTGCAAAGCCCGAGTCGAGCATCAGGCTATAACCCAGTAATCGGTTCGGGTTTGCGGTAGATAACGCTCCTAGGCCAGCATATAAGATCATGATAATCCCTACGAGTTGAAGCGATGTCGTAAACATCATAAGGTTACGAATCCAAGAGGTACTGTTAAGAAAATCTAGAAATACTAAAAAGCCTGAAGTTGTAATCAGGACAAGAAAGAAACCGGCCTCATAGGGAGGATTATCTTGTGGCAGCATCACAGCCCAGGTGTGAAAGGGAAAAATGGTCAACCACAATGCAAATCCTGTTGCAACCAGCAAGAGAGCCGGTAAGACACTTTCTGTTTGCTGAGGGATACTCTCAAATTGGCTAAATAGCCATCCCCCAATAAGAATTAGAGGAGCCGCCAGAATTTGGAGAGTCAAGAAGCGTAGGATGGCAGGAGACGGCGTCTGGTACGGTGGAGATAGTGCCGGGATGGCAACAAGAACCGCTAGAGCAAGAAGTGGTGCGGTGTAAATAAAAGGTTCTACAGCGAAGGCAGCAATAAGAAGCGCTACAGTTGCCAGTCCGTGAGGGATAAAAAATGGAGAGGCGTGATGACGCATTGCCCCCAGGAACCACCAGGCGCTGGCGCCATAAATTAGGATTAAGAGAGGGCGATCTGACGAGGTCAGGCGAAGTTGCCGCCCCAGGATAGTCAAGATAGGACTTAATTCGAGTGACCAATTTCCCAGGCGCAATGTACCGCCCAGGGGGAGTGCTGTTGCTGCTAGGGCTAGAATTATGCAAAACCCAACGGAAAGCCCAAGGGTGAGCCGACGATACTGGCGTAAAATCCACAAAATGCTTGCTAAGATTAGGGGAAAAATGATCCAAAGCCAAGGGGTACTCATTATCGAGATCCCGAAGATTGATGGGTAATAGTTAGGTAGGCGCCAATTGCTGCGAGCCCCATAGTGACCAGGGCAAGCAAACCGGTCATAAGCACTGAATTGACCATAAAGGCATAGATTAATTCGAAGCCGGAGAAGACTTCAAGCAACCCTAAAGTAGCGATTAAGGGATGGCGCGAAAAACCATTCATAAGGATACCACAGCCAGACAGGATAATTCCTGCCCTCAAGTAAAGAGGCTCGATGGGCAACCAGGCGGCGGTTGAGGGTTGAAAAGAGAAGGCCAAACCCACAATCATTCCGCCGCTAATAAGTCTGAAAGCTTGCTGCGACCAGGGTGCCTCAGGCATCTTGTTTATGGCCATGTTCCAGATGGCAGCGCCTAGAAGGATGGTGGCGGCCAAACCTACGATTAATTTCACCAGTGCCAAGCCCACGCTGAGGGAGGTACTAACTACCCAGAAGAGAATCATATATTGGAGGGCCACTGCCACCAGACGGAAACGATAATCTACCTCAAGAAGGGCAGATAGAGCGGTTAGGGTAAACAGCATTAAATGTAACCACGCTAAATTCATGGGGATATTCCGCTTGCATTGGCGAGAGAGAGTAAGAGCGCCAGGAGAACGAGTGCCCACAGAAGGCCGCTTTCTCCTTCTAACACTCCTTCAAGGAAATGGGCCAACGGTTTCAACCCTTTATGCAGGAGAGTAAAACCATTTATCAACCAGATTAGCGAAAGGAATTGAACAAAATAATGTCGAATCTGATTTATGTGTTGACCGAGCCAAACGAAAAATGGGCGGGTGCTCGAAAGGGGTATTATCCGATAGTGGACCCCCAATACACCTGCCAAAGTCAGAAGAAAAGTAATGCTTCCCGCCAGCCACTCTTGCGTGTGAAGGGTTGGTTTGAGACCCCATAATCCCCAAGCGGTGAGGGGAAGAAACAGAAGCCCAAGCCCATAAACCACCGCAATCCAGCGTTCTGAGGTGACAAGTGAACCTTTGGCGTTGTTCATATGGTGGTACCATCCCGTAATGGATATCGCCACGGTCAGTGGCCATATCCATCCCCCTAATGTGGTCATGAGGCCTTGCCATCCACCTGCCAATGGTGTGAGCGGAAGCGTTGAGAATGTGAGAAGAGTAAGGAAGAGGAAAACCCGTCGTGGCGGTAAGACAAAGATAGCAAGCAGGGGACAAGTTCCCATCAATACCATTAGTAGTGCCCAGGGGAGGGGAGAGGCATTCGCCGCATATGCGCTGGCAAGGGCGAGACTGCTCATGGCCGCGATCCAATGGGGAAAGCCCTGCGAAGCTTCGGGGCTGTTGCCCCATAAGAGCGCGTTAATAAACCCCCACAATGACAAAAGCAAA
>NZ_JBWGPQ010000018.1:0-11474 GCF_056331585.1 Thermanaerothrix sp. | reverse complement strand
AACCCGGTGGTGTTTGGCTTAGGGCGACACTGATAATAAGTAGTGTGCTGAACCAGCGTCCAAGAAGATTGATCATGCTTTTTCGTGGGGGTACACCAATAAGAAGGTGCTCGGTTAGGATTGCGACGTTATCCAACAAAGTCCAGGATAAGGCTATTGCCATCACATCCTCTGCTGAGAGGGCTGGGATCAATACTGCAATATTGATAAGGTTGGCTATCCAATTCTTGGGTCCACTTTGCAGTGCGAGGCGCGAAGGTGCGGTCAATAAAACAGTTGTTCCGAGGGTAAAAGCCAACAGAGTGTAAACCCAATGGTTAGAATCCAAAGAAAAGGCGATGATGGATCGAAAGGAAGAGGAAGTAAGCAACCAGGGGATAGTGATCTGGGAGTAAGCGGCTTGCCAGGTGCTCATTAGGCTCAGTCCCCATCCGATGAGCACCGTGATGACGCTAATTAGCCATGCTGAACCCACGCCGCGGTGAGATCGTTGGACTAATCCAACCCCTACCGCTCCCAATAGGGGAAGTACAGCCAATATTAAAAGGCGCATAATAGGATCATAAAACTTCGGCAAAAGGTTTGCGATACAGGTAGCGCCCCATGCCTGGCCGACCTCGCCATTCACGGCCATCTACAATCAAATTCCCACGCAGAAAAACTTTTTCCGGAAAGCCGGTCAATTCCCAGCCCTCGAAGAGATTGTAATCAGTGCGGTGCTGAGCGTAAGCGACTCCGTAAGTCACTTTTTTATTGGGGTCCCAAATGACAATATCGGCATCGGCGCCTGGCATCAGACTGCCCTTTTGAGGATATAGGCCAAAAATTTTGGCCGGGTTGGTGCTGGTAAGTGCTACAAATTGGTTGGGTGTGATCTTGCCTGGGACAACTGCGGTGGTCCAGAATATCGGAAGTCGGTCCCCAACAGCGGGCAGCCCATTAGGAATTTTACTAAAGTCATCTTTTCCCAATTCTTTACCTGGAATCTTAACCGGCTGTCCTTCGTAAAGGATAGGTTTTGTGCCATCGTAAAAGAAGGGACAATGATCTGTGGCTAAAACTTGGATAGTGCCGTTGATAAGACCCTCCCATAGGCGTTGGTTGTCGGTAGCGGTGCGCATTGGGGGTGAGCAGATCCATTTGGCACCATCAGGGCGGCGCAGATCCTCAATGGTGAAGAAAAGATACTGTGGACACGTTTCTCCCATGACGGGCAAGCCTTTTTCGCGGACGTAGGCTAATTGATCCACTTCCCCTGCGGCATTCATATGAACCACATAGAGAGGAGCCTCGGCTTGGGCGGCAAGCGCAGCGCCACGCAAGAAGGCTTCAATTGCGCCCCAGGCAGGACGGGTGTGGGCGTGCCATTCGGGGGTAGTGTGACCAGCGGCTAGAGCCTCTGCTACCAGAATATCAATAACGTCCCCATTTTCGGCATGTAACATGGTCAGCATCCCATGTTTGCCGGCAATGCGCATCACCTGGAAAATTTCCCCATCTTGTAAACGTAGGCGGTTATTGTAGGCGGTAAATACCTTGACCGTTGTGATACCTTCATCAATGAGGCGAGGAATTTCAGCAGCTACTTGATCGTTAAAGTTGGTGATGTTCATGTGGAAACTAAAATCAATCGCCGCTTTGGGGTCTGCCTTCGCATGCCAGGCTTCAATATTGGCGCGCAAAGAAGGCAGATCCTGAGGAACAAAATCAATCACCGTGGTGGTGCCACCAAAAGCTGCCGCTTTGTGACCTGTATAGTGATCATCCGAGGAAACCGTGCCGAACATTGGCAGGTCAAAGTGGGTATGGACATCAATGCCACCGGGAAGCACATATTTACCATGAGCGTCAACAATTTGGGCGTTTTCGGAGGTCGGGAGATCATGACCAATGAGGGCGATTTTTTCGCCATCAATGAGCAAATCGGCTTGGATGGTTTCTGAAGCCGTGACCAGGGTTCCTGATTTAATCAAAATTTGCATATGCCCTCCTCCGGATTGATTACTATCAAATAAGGATAGATTATCACCTCTGTGGAATTTTACCAAAGCCCAGAATGGGGTTAAAAATTAATCAACCCCAAGAATTCTAGCATAGCTGCATCGAGATTGCTGATTCCCTCGGGTAGAGTAGTCGCATTGTAAGTGTACTGATGGGTTGCTCGTTCCCGCAATGAACGCCACACCAGTACACGTTCTTCGCCTTCGAGCGCTAGATCTTGGAGGCGGTGAGCCCGACTTAACAATTCTCCAGTGGTGTAAAGAAACGTCAGACGCCGCCAATTATCAGCGATGATTGGTTGAGGTAGACGTTGGAGTGGGCCGAGTTGGATTTTGTAGTATTCTTCATTTGCACGAGGATGATTGGGTTCATCGCGCAAGAGTTCACGGCGCCAGGTGAGTTCGTGCCCGTAAACAGGGGTGATATAGTTGATGCGCCATCGTTCATCAGGGCTAAAAGCGGATGTCTGGTAGAAAGCAAGGTAGTCCACCGCGATGACTTTGGGGGCCGATTTTAATGGAATACGATACCAACCCAGGACGCGGGCAATCTCTAGATCACGCGGCGAAGGAACAACTGCAACCAGAACCAGCGCCGTTGGCGGAGGATAATTAGAAGGTGCTTTGCTTATGTCCATTCGGTGTGAAAGATTCCATCTCGATCAATACGGCGGTAAGTGTGGGCGCCAAAATAATCGCGCTGGGCTTGAATAAGGTTGGCTGGCAATCTCTCACTTCGGTAGGCATCGTAATATGCCAGGGCTGTGCTCATGCCCATCATGGGGATTCCTAAATCTATACCAATTTTTATCACTTCACGCAGGGCTTGGTGGTGCGAAGCCAGCGTATCACGGAAGGCGGGCGCTAACAGCAAATTAATCAGGCCTGGGTCGCTCTGATAGGCGGCAGTGATGTCTCCCAGCAGTCGCGCACGGATAATGCACCCAGCGCGCCAAATGGCTGCTAAGCGGTCAAGCTTCAGATCATACCCATATTCGAGGGAGGCTTGTCGCAATAGTCCCATGCCCTGAGCGTAAGCGATCATTTTACTGGCATATAGAGCCCGTTGTGCTAGATTGATCAAGTTTGTCGGATCACCTTGGTAAGCCTTGGTGGGACCGCTCAGGATGCGGCTGGCCTGGACGCGTTCGTGCTTGAAGGCAGAGAGAATGCGCATATCTACTGCTGCGCTGATCGTAGGCACCGCAGCGCCGACGTCTAGCGCATTCTGGCTGGTCCATTTGCCGGTGCCCTTCTGTTGGGCTTCGTCTAGGATCATATCCACAAGCGGGTGGCCGGTTTCGTCATCACGTTTTCGAAGTACTTCTGAAGTGATTTGAATCAAGTAGGATTGCAATTCGCTCTGATTCCATTTTTCGAAAATATCCGCAAGTTGGTACGCCGATAACCCCAAGGCATGCTTGAGCAGGTGGTAGGTTTCGGCGATTAGCTGCATATCAGCATACTCAATGCCGTTGTGCACCATTTTGACATAATGACCCGCACCACGCGGCCCGATGTAGTCCACACAGGGTTCGTCATCTTCGGCCTTAGCGGCAATATCACGGAGCATAGGTGCGAGGCTTTCCCAGGCTTGATAAGGACCGCCTGGCATCAGGCTGGGTCCCCACAGTGCCCCTTCTTCTCCGCCGGAAATCCCCATTCCTACGTAGTGGATGCCAGTGTCCTTCAGGGCTTCATGGCGGCGCTCGGTATCTTGGAAGTAAGAGTTGCCTCCATCAATCAGGATATCACCAGGTTCTAATAGAGGTTGCAGAGCGGCAATCATATCATCCACAGGTTTCCCTGCTTGCACCATGAGAAGGATGCGCCGCGGGTGTTCCAGATGAGCACAAAACTCTTCTAATGAGTACGTACCGATTAAGCGCTGACCTGGCTTGGAGGAGGCAAGCAGGCTGCGCGTTTTTTCTGCGGTGCGGTTATATAAGGCAACCCAATACCCATGCCGCTCGAAATTGAGGGCTAAATTGTGACCCATCACACCTAAGCCAATCACGCCGATATCTGCTTTCTTCATGGGAGTGCTCCGTCGAACTTGGGGATTAATCCTGAGAAGGTGGCTAAATATTGTGTAAATTATACTGCTTGTGTTGCTTAAATGTGAAAAACTCCGGCGTCTGCGCCGGAGTTGGGTTTAGGTTTAGAACGGAGCCCGTGATACAGCAAAGGGCTGAGTGTTCCATTTAGGACTGCGTCTTAATAGGGTATTAAGATGGGCGACTAAGATGTTAGCGGAAACGGGTTTGATCAAATAATCATCGGCGCCCGCGTCTAGCGCCGCAGCGACATGGCCGGGTTGGTCAAGAGCGGAAAGGATCAGAATAGGGACATTGCTGAATTGACGAATTTCCTGGCAAACTTTCCAACCATCCATTTCTGGCATAACCAGATCAAGGATGATAATATCCGGTTGTGTTTCCTTGACCTTTTCAATGCCCTCAAAGCCTGTGGTGGCTTGTTCGATGGTAGCATGAATATTCATAGTTTGGAGGATGGCCTTGAGCAGATCTGCAGTTGAAAGGTCGTCATCAATGATCAAAAGTTTCATGGTTGCCTCCGGTCCGGGTTACAATCTTTATTATCTTCGTTTTGGCGTAAAAAAGACCTTGCAGATGGTTTACAATTGGTTAGAAAATGGGGATCAGGATAGTAGTGATGTTGAATAAACGCATTGTGTAAACAAACGATGAATTCGTGCTAAAAATCACATGTCTTTGTGGTAAAATTGAAAACTTGATAGGCTTGATCAGTCCCCACGAAACATGTGGGTGTAAAAACTGGCATTTCGTTCACATAAGGAGGATCATCTGATCATGAAGAAGTGGGTTTATCTCTTCCACGAATTGGATGAAGTTGAGAAATATGTAGGTGGCAATTGGGATGACGTGCGTGGCTTGCTAGGTGGCAAAGGGGCCAACCTGGCCGAAATGACTCGCCTGGGCGTCCCGGTGCCGCCTGGGTTCACGGTAACGACCGAGGCGTGCAATGCCTATCTCAAAGCAGGGGGGAAGTTCCCCGAAGGGTTGTGGGAACAGATGATGGCCGCCCTGGCCGAGGTTGAGAAACTGACCGGCAAGAAATTCGGCGGTACGGAAAACCCGCTGTTAGTCTCATGCCGCTCAGGAGCTAAATTCTCGATGCCGGGTATGATGGACACTGTGCTCAACATTGGCCTGAACGATGAGACGGCCCAAGCTATGATCCGGCTGACTAATAATCCCCGCTTTGTGTACGATGCGTATCGCCGCCTGGTGCAAATGTTTGGCTCGGTAGTGCTGGGGATCCCGGATGAAGCCTTCGAGGAAGTGCTGGATGAATTCAAGCGCGCCCGTGGCGCCAAAGCCGATACTGACCTGACGGCCGAGGATTTGAAGGAACTCACCGAAGAGTTCAAGAAGGTTGTGCGCAAACAAAAAGGCTTCGATTTCCCCACCGACCCCTATGAGCAGTTGCGTCTGGCCACCGAGGCGGTGTTCAAATCCTGGAATGGTAAGCGCGCTGTGGATTATCGCCGTGCGACCGGCATCCCCGATGATCTGGGTACGGCGGTTAACATCGTGACCATGGTCTTCGGCAATATGGGGTGGGACTCTGGCACCGGTGTAGCCTTCACCCGTGATCCCTCGACAGGCGAGAAGAAGTTGTATGGCGAATATCTGCTCAATGCTCAGGGTGAGGATGTGGTCGCGGGTATTCGCAACACCGAAAAAATTGAGAATCTCGCCAAACAATTGCCTGAAGCTTACCAGCAGTTCTTGGAGATTTGCGAAAAACTAGAACGCCATTACCGCGACATGCAAGACGTGGAATTCACCATCGAGCGTGGCCGTTTGTGGATGCTGCAGACGCGCAATGGTAAGCGCACCGCCCGCGCGGCCGTGAAGATCGCGGTAGATATGGTCAACGAGGGTTTGATCACCAAAGAAGAGGCGGTTTTACGTGTCTCCCCTGAGCAGGTAGACACCCTTTTGCACCCACAGTTCGACCCCAAAGTGATTCGGGAAGCCAAGAAGGAAGGGCGTCTCTTTGCAACGGGTGTGAATGCCTCACCGGGAGCAGCAGTTGGGCAGGTCTATTTTGATGCTGACACCGCCGAGCGAATGGCCAAAGAGTTCAAGCAAGATGTGATCATGGTTCGCCCCTTTACCAAACCGGATGATGTGCATGGTATGCTCGCTGCCAAGGGTATTTTAACCAGCGAAGGTGGGGCAACCTCCCATGCGGCGGTCGTGGCACGTCAATTTGGTGTACCCTGCGTCGTTGGAGCCTCATCCATCCAGATTGATCTGGACAAGCGACTCATGAGTGCTAATGGCGTTGTAGTGCGCGAAGGGGAATGGATCTCATTAGACGGTGGTACTGGTGAAGTCTTCTTGGGTAAATTGCCTATGACCGCGCCCTCATTAGAGGAACAACGGGATCTCATGACACTGCTGGAATGGGCGGACGAAATGTGCGCCCGCCCTGGCATTCGCAAGGGACCCGAAGGCTTCCCGACCACGGGACTGCAGGTTTGGGCAAATGCGGATTATCCCAAGGATGCCCGCCGTGCGCGTGCTTATGGGGCGAAGGGGATTGGTCTGTGCCGCACCGAGCACATGTTCTTTGAGCCCGAACGGTTGCCTATCGTGCAGCGCATGATCCTGGCGAAGACCAGTGAAGAGCGTAAGCAGGCCTTAGATGAACTATTACCTTTCCAACGCTCCGACTTTGAGGGCTTGTTTGAGGCCATGGATGGTTACCCTGTCATCATTCGTCTGATTGACCCGCCATTGCACGAGTTCCTGCCCTCAGAGAAGGAGTTGCAAGAGCAAATTATTACCAAGCGCTTGCAGAACCTGGCCGATTATGTTTTGGGCAAGGGCGAGAGCAAGGACATCGCTGAACTCGAGAAAATCTTGGCGGCAGTTGAAGCGATGCATGAATCGAACCCAATGATGGGTTTACGTGGGGTGCGCTTGAGCATCGTGATGCCTGAGATTGTTGAGATGCAAGTGCGGGCAATCTTCGAGGCAGCAGCCAATGTGACCCTGCGCGGCATTAAGGCCAAGCCCGAGGTGATGATCCCGTTGACGGGTCATATTAATGAGCTCAAATGGATCCAGCCGCGCTTGGAGGAAATTGCCAAACAAGTTATGAAGGAGAAAGGGGTGGAATTCCCTTATAAATTCGGCACCATGATCGAAGTACCGCGTGCCGCCGTGACGGCAGGCGAGATCGCCCAAATTGCGGAATTCTTCTCCTTCGGCACCAACGACCTCACCCAGATGACCTTCGGTTATAGCCGTGACGATGCCGAACGTTCTTTCCTCGTCAAGTATGTGGAACTGGGTGTGCTACCCAAGAATCCCTTCCAGACTCTAGATCGTGAAGGGGTTGGCCGTCTGATGAAGATGGCGATAGAGGAAGGACGCAAGACGCGGCCCGACCTTGAGGTGGGTATCTGCGGTGAGCATGGTGGTGATCCCTCTTCTATTGAGTTCTGCCACTTGGTGGGGAACAATTATGTATCGTGCTCGCCGTTCCGTGTGCCGGTGGCGCGCCTTGCTGCGGCACATGCCGCTCTCAAGCACGCCACAAAATAGGAGCGGGCGAATAGATCTGAACGAAGTGGGCGGGAGATTAACTCTCGCCCATTTTTATTTTCTTGACAGATAAACGGCTTGAATTATAATTAACCCCACAAAACGATCCTCGCTAGCTCAATCGGCAGAGCGGGCGGCTGTTAACCGCTAGGTTCCAGGTTCGAGTCCTGGGCGAGGAGCCTGAAAGATTAAACCGGACGGAGGGTCCGGCTTTGTTTCTTAATCAGGATGAGTAGAATTATTAACCAAAATTCACCCAATTTTGGGAGTTTATCCTTCCCATTATCATGCTAAAATCAAAAAGCGCAACCCTTATATATAACTCACCCATCAGGAGGTTTTTATGTCCGACTTTAGAACTACGCTGGTGGGGTATGCCACCTACCGCGGACGTGAGGGACATTGGAGCTTTTTGCTCCATCGAATTACCGGACTGGGGGTCGTCTTATTCCTTACCATTCATATCATAGACATCGCCTTTGTTTATTTCAACCCAACCTTATTCATGAAGGCTATAGAGGTATACCGCTCAACCCTATTTGGGATTGGGGAGATTTTTTTGGTTTTTTGTGTGTTTTACCACGGCGTCAACGGTTTGCGCATCGCTTATCTTGATCTCTTCAAACCTCAAGGATGGCACATTGAAAGCCAACGCCGTTCTGCACGCTGGACATTGGGTATTGCTCTAATCCTCTGGCTCCCTTCGGCATTGTGGATGTTACGCAGTCTTCTTATGCACAATTATGGGCTTTTCAGTGGATAGGAGGTCATTATGGCGACAGCGACTCAAACCACGCGGCAGGTACGTGTAAAACCCAACTATGAGACCATCGCCTGGAAGTGGATGCGTTATAGCGCTTTTGCGATGATCCCTTTGGTATGGGGACATATGATTTTACAGGATGTAATTGTAGGGGTTCATCGCATTGACTTAGACTATGTGGCGATGCGATGGGCAAGCCTCTTCTGGCGAATTTATGACACTTTACTTTTGGGATTCGCGTTTGCCCACGGGGTGAATGGTTTGCGCCAAGTTTTGAATGACTTCATCCACGCGGATCGGGCGCGTAAGGTGATGAATTGGCTACTGTTCTTGTTCTGGTTGATTATTACCCTGATCGGTGGTGCGGCGCTCGTTGGTGGTGTTAATCAACCATTTCCTTTATCTTAAAGGCGGGGAGGTTATCGTATGGTTCATACCCATACCTTTGATGTGGTAATTGTTGGGGGGGGCGGGGCTGGCCTGATGGCGGCCTTATACGCCTCGAAGAAAGCGCGCACAGCCGTGGTCAGTAAACTCTATCCAACGCGCTCTCATACCGGCACGGCGCAAGGTGGAATTGGGGCTGCACTGGGCAATTTGGAAGAGGATCACTGGGAGTGGCATGCCTTTGATACGGTGAAGGGTAGTGATTATTTGGGAGATCAGGATGCAATTGAATTCATGTGTCGCGAAGCCGTTCAAGCCGTTTATGATTTGGAGCACATGGGATTACCTTTCTCCCGCACCCCCAATGGGCGCATTGATCAGCGGTTTTTTGGCGGGCATACTAACAACGTTACTGGCAAACCGGTGCGTCGCTCATGCTACGCCGCAGATCGTACCGGACATATGATCCTCCAAACCCTCTATCAGCAGTGTATCAAGAACGGTATTCGCTTTTTCGATGAATTCCAAGTCATGGACTTGCTCATACAGAATGGCGCGGTCGCCGGAGTTGTTGCGGTGGAACTGGCCACGGGAGATCTGCATGTATTCCATAGTAAAGCGGTGGTTTTTGCTACAGGTGGCCATGGTCGTATGTGGGAGGTGACTTCCAATGCCTATGCTTATACTGGCGATGGCGTCGCAGTTACCCTTCGTCGTGGCATCCCGGCAGAAGACATGGAGTTTTTCCAATTTCATCCTACTGGCATATATAAGTTAGGCATCTTAATTACCGAGGCAGTGCGGGGTGAGGGCGGTGTGCTGATCAATGGCAAGGGGGAGCGCTTTATGGAACGGTATGCACCGCGGATAAAGGACTTGGCTTCGCGTGATGTGGTGAGTCGGGCGATTTACTTGGAAATTAAAGAGGGCCGTGGCGTAAACGGGAAGAATTATCTCTACTTGGACGTTCGCCCTGAGACGGTCAATTACTACGCGGAGAAAGATGGACGCACACGTCCGGATGGATCGCCTTATCGAGTAACAGCAGAAGAGATATTGGCAAAAATTCCGGATATTACGGATTTCTGCCGTACCTATCTGGGCGTAGATCCGGTCAAAGACTTAATTCCGATTCAGCCTACCGCGCACTATGCCATGGGAGGCATACCTACCAACAAATTTGCTGAAGTAGTTATCGACTCTAAAAACACTGTTTTGCCCGGACTTTACGCGGCGGGTGAGTGTGCTTGTGTTTCCGTTCACGGGGCAAACCGCTTGGGCACCAATTCGTTGGTGGATTTGGTGGTATTCGGTAAATATGCCGGGATAAAAGCAGCCGAGTACGCGAATGGCGCGGATTTCCAACCTCTGCCTGAAGACCCGACAGGTTTCACACGGCAGCAGATTGAAGCCTTACGTCATGGTGATGGGCGAGAAAAAGCAGCCCAGATTGGCCGTGAATTACGTCATCTGATGTTTGATAAAGTGGGCGTATTTCGAACTGAAGAGGGTTTGCGTGAAGCAGTGGACAAAATCATGGAACTCCGTGAACGGTTTCGGCATGTAAGAGTTAGTGATGGTGGGCGTGCTTTTAATACTGAGTTGTTGAACACTTGGGAGTTGGGAAATTTGCTCGATTTGGCACTGGTTACGGCAGTTTCAGCCCTGGCGCGCAAGGAGAGCCGAGGGGCGCATGCTCGTGAAGACTATCCTAAGCGGGACGATGAAAATTGGCTCAAACATACCCTGGCCTGGTTGGATGGTGATGAGGTGCGCTTGGATTATAAACCGGTGGTGATCACGCAATATCTCCCTAAAGAGCGGGTTTACTGACTCAACCTGAGGAGTGCACTATGGAAATCCGTGTTCGCGTGTTTCGCTTCAATCCTGAAATGGATCGCAAGCCGCGTTACGATGTGTTCACAGTTGAAGCCAAACCCATGGATCGTGTGTTGGATTTGCTTGAGTATATTCGCGGTGATATTGATGGAACGCTGGCCTTTCGTCGCTCGTGTGGTCATGGCATATGTGGTTCAGATGCCATGCGTATCAATGGGCGAAATATGCTTGCATGTAAAGCATTGGTAAAAAACCTTGAAACAAACGAGATCACCGTAGAACCGCTTCTTGGTCTGCCAGTGCTCAAGGACCTGATCGTGGATATGGAACCGTTCTTTGAGCATTATCGTTCAGTGTTGCCCTATTTGATCAATGATGAGCCTCTTCCGGAAGACGGTAAGGAACGTTTGCAATCGCCAGCAGAGCGGGAACGATTTGACGATACAACAAAGTGTATTCTTTGTGCAGCATGCACGACTTCATGCCCCTCATTCTGGGCGGATGGTCGCTATGTGGGACCAGCGGCGATTGTCAACGCGCACCGTTTTATCTTTGACAGCCGTGATCGTGCTGCCGCTCAGCGGTTGGAGATCCTTAATCAACAAATGGGCGTTTGGCGCTGTCGCACAGCATTTAACTGTACTGAAGCCTGTCCGCGGGAGATAAAGATCACTCAGGCGATTGCCGAGGTTAAGCGGGCGATCCAAACCGGGCGTTTAGATTAACTTCAAAAAGCCAGATGCCAGGGTGAGGGGGGCACCCTGACATCTGGTAATTTAAATTTATCACATTTGCTTTCATAAATCAAGAGCCGGTTGGTTTTGGGTAGGGCTTTTTAAAGAATTAATTTTTGGGTAAAATTGAGCCATCCTACTTGTT
>NZ_JBWGPQ010000017.1:0-55473 GCF_056331585.1 Thermanaerothrix sp. | reverse complement strand
TTGATTAAAGCGTATAACCAGGTACCAAGTGGGAGAATAGTCCACGCATAAAGGAATAAACCAAAGGCGGCTATCCAATAAGGTGGAATCTCACGCAACCAGAAGGTGAAAGCATAGCGCAGTTGAAGCCACGTGAGGGGAAGACGGGAGAGCATGCGGATAATATTTGAAATCGTTTCGGCAACGAAGGCCGAATCAGAGAATAGGATCAGCAAAGTAACCACACTAGCGATTACCAACAATGCCATACTGACTAGTCCCACACTCCATTTCCAGAATGTTTCCCGGGTCTGCTGGGAGCGGACAAGAGCATAAGACTGCCAGCGATTGGCAAGGCCCGATATAGGTGCACGCAAGGGTAGGCGAAGAAGCGCCCGTCTTACCTCTTGCCAAGCCTGATAGGTTTCGAGACAATAAGAGCACGTGGTTAAATGGCGTTCCAAATCCTGTGGCTGGATCTCCGCCTTATCTATTTCACAAAACCAGGGTTCAATAGGCGGGTACTTCATGGGTGGTCTCCTTTTGGGCAAAATGGCGTTGTTGTTCCTTCCACATGTGAGCAATTTTTTGACGGGCGCGATGCAGACGACTTTTTACAGCGCTTACGGAAAGGGAGAGCGTCTCAGCCATTTCAAGTTCGCTCATTTCATACCAATAACGCAAGATCAAGACGGCACGTTCGTGGGGTTCCAAACGCATAAGAAGACGTTGGATATATTGATGCTCTTCGCGCCGGGCATATTGGCTCTCGGGACTGGATTCGGTGCTGGGTAGTACCTCCTCCATCCATTCCTGGATATTTTCCACCGAGGTGCGACGCTTACGCAGTTGGTCAATACAGTAGTGGGCAGCAATTGAGAGCAGCCATGTCAAAAACGGGCGAGATTGATCGTAGCGGTACAGGGCTTGAAAAGCACGCCAAAACGTCTCTTGCGCCGCACCTTCGGCTTCTTGTGCATCACCCAGCATACGAAAGCATAGATTATAGACCTGAGTCTGGTAGGTGGCTACGATCTGGCTAAAGGCGTTTATATCATGGGAAACATCCTTTAAGATGCCCGGGTCAAATTCAGCCACCGCGATGCTCCATTTACCTCTTGTGCTTTCTGTTTTAATCTACGCAGAAAGTTCAGTTGGGTTTCTAGTTCTATGCGCAGATGGTTTATGACAACTAATCGTCTGAGGCCGATTCTGCAGGTTGAGCCTTGGCTGTTGCGGGCGATTGCGGAGAAGCCGTCAGCAATACCTGGCCCTGCGAAAGAAGCATAGCCGCAAAAATCAAGAGGGCGCCTAACCACTGCATTGGCTGAAGTGTTTCTCTTAAGAATAATGCGCCAAAAAGGGCGGCAAATACGGCTTCGCTGCTGAATAGGATGGCGGAGTCCGCTGGTGGGGCATGGCGTTGACCCATGACCTGTAACGTAAATGCAAGGCTGACGATGAATACGGCCGAGTAAATAATGGCGCTCAGGGTTGCCGGGCTTATAGCATGAAGTTTTTGGGGGAGAACATTTCCTACAATGGCGAGATTGAGCAAACCGCAAACCAGTGCCTGACCGGCAGCAAAAATAAACGCATTCATGCGCTGAGCGGCTTGGCTGACTATTATCACATGGAGGGCCCAGATAAAGGCGCCTCCTAGGATGATGGTGTCACCCGGATTCAGTCGAACCTGGAGAGAACCGCTACTGAGTAGCAATGTGCCCAAGACGGCCATCCCGGCGGCGAGCCAAACGTACCAGCCTGGGCGTTGACGCCCGAAGATGAAGAGTAATAGGGGAATGATAACAACATACAGACCGGTGATAAACCCTGCATTTGCGGCGGTCGTGGAGGTAATTCCAATTTGCTGGAGCGTACTTCCCCCGAAGAGGAGCGTGCCGCCCAGAAAGATCCATTTCCACTCTTGAGGTTTAGAAGGGAGGCGCAAGCGTAAACCGAGAACTAATAAAAGTCCCCCGATAGTAAATCTCAGGCCATTGAATACGAAATTGTCAACTTCAGCGGCGGCAATTTTTTGCGCTACAAAGCCGCTGCCCCAAATAACAGCCACCAGCAGCAAAATTAAATCGGATTTCAAACGAGAATTTTTCATCGCAATAATCTCGCCCTGGAGATTCGTCCACACTCGTCCCCAGCTTTTGATCCTATTTTTGTCTTGAGACACGAGGATTGATCGGGGGATCAATCCTCTAGAGTAAACCCAATTTTTATTGTTACTTGCCACTGCCCGACATGATCATTCTCAATTCGCCCCCGGATTTCGCTCACCTCGAACCACTGTAATTGACGCACGGTGCGCGAAGCCCGCCCAATGGCGGTTTGAATGGCATCTTCAATGCTGACGTCGGATGTGCCGGTAATTTCGATGGTTTTATAGACTTTGTTCATCGCTTGCCTCCTTTGGCTATTTATACAATTGATCCCAGTGCTCGAGTTAACCTCTAGACAATCTAATTCTAAGCCAAAACATCGAAGGGCGGTGGATAGCCTGGTATAATTAATTTATAAACGGGTTTCGACCTTGAAGGTGGAGTCTGTCCGGTCAAGCGACGTTTTGGTTGTTTCAACCGATTTGTTCCTTCTCGGCTGAGGTCAATCGAAAATCTAATGTACCTTTCACCCCTGTGGGGTGATTTTTATTTTGGATTTGCACGTTTGTCTTCAATAGGTGTTTGAAGGATCGTGGAGGTGAGTTAGGATTATACAACAAATAGGCACAATAGTTTTGGTTCGGATTTTAAGGGACACTATTTCAATTCCTTCTTTTAGAGAGGATGTTATGCAGTTCACCACATTTTCTTATTGTTCACCTAAATTGGAACTGCGACCTTGCCCGGACAAAAAAGGATTGGGACTTTTTGCACGAGAACCCATTATGGCGGGGGAACTCTTGGCAGTTTGGGGTGGTCAGGTATTGACCGGCGCACAAGTGCGCCTTTTACCCGTTGAGCGCCGCATTCACAGCATCCAAATTGAAGAGGATCTTTATATGGTGCCTCTAGCCCATGGTGAACCGGCAGACTACTTTAACCATTCTTGTGATCCTAATTGTGGCTTGAGTTCACCAATCACGCTGGTAGCAATGCGAGATATTGCGGTGGGGGAAGAGGCATGTTTTGATTATGCAATGAGCGATTCCAGCGATTACGATGAATTTGAATGCCATTGTGGTTCTCCCCATTGTCGGCGCATCGTCACGGGTCAGGATTGGATGCTCCCCAGCCTTCAGGAACGATATTGGGGGTATTTTTCCCCTTACTTACAGCGGCGGATTGAAAAAATGCGCCAGGCGATAGCCAATCCGCCATTGATGGGCAGTTAGCCCTGGGAACTATGAGTGCTATGAGGAAGTGGTGGGGAAATTTCTTTCCCCGACCGTGGTAAGATTCTGTCAGAATTGGATCGTGACGTTAGGTGATTCTTCGAAATGGGAGAAAACATGGCAAGTATCGTGGCTTTACTGACGGATTTTGGATATCGTGACCATTACGTTGGGGTCATGAAAGGAGTGATCTGGGGCATTTCGCCCTCGGTGCAAATTGCAGACATCACTCATGCCGTAAGGCCGCAAAATGTCTTTGAAGGTGCCTTTTTGCTAGCGCAGGCCTACGCTTACTTTCCGCCAGAGAGCATCTTTGTGGCGGTGGTGGATCCAGGCGTAGGAACGCAGCGACGTCCCCTGGCAGCAAAGTTGGGTGATTACTTCTTTGTGGCACCCGATAACGGGTTGTTGACATTTGTTATTCGGGAGGGTGAGATCCACAGGTGGCCGATGGAATTTGTTCATCTTACACAGTCTGCATATTGGCTGCCGAATGTCAGCCGTTCATTCCACGGCCGAGACATTTTTGCCCCGGTCGCCGCTCACCTGGCTAAGGGAGTGCCTTTAGGTGCTCTTGGCCCTCGAATTGAGGATCCGATCCTGCTGCCGGTGCCCGAACCCTTTCCGGAGGAGGGAGGGTGGCAAGGTCAAATCATTTACATTGACGTCTTTGGTAATTTGATCACGAACATCCAACCCCATCATTTAGCGGGTGACTTTCACTGGAAGATTTATTATAAAGACCGTGAGATTAATAAACTGGTCAACACATTTGGTGAGGGGCGGCCGGGTGATCTGATTGCCATGTTTGATAGCACCGGCTACCTGAGTCTGTGTATTGTTAACGGCAACGCCGAAATGACGCTAAACGCTCGGGTGGGAGATCCTCTCAAAGTATTTCGATCTTGATACATACCTGCTCTCTGGAGGTGTACGTTGATAAGACCATTGGTAGAGCAAGTGCTAAAGAATATTCAAACCGTAATTGTTGGAAAGGAAGAAGTTATTCGATTGGTCCTGGCGGCTATTTTATGCGAAGGTCATGTGTTGCTTGAGGATGTGCCGGGTACCGGAAAAACGACCTTAGCCCGAGCATTGGCAATTTCTTTGGGATGTACGTTTCGCCGCATCCAGTTTACACCCGATTTGCTTCCCTCAGATGTGACTGGTTTAATGTGGTTCAACCAAAAGACACAGGAATTCGAATACCGGCCTGGCCCGATTATGGCGAATATTGTCCTGGCGGACGAGATTAACCGTGCCACTCCCCGGACCCAATCGGCTCTATTGGAGGCAATGCAGGAACGCCAGGTGACCAGCGATGGTATTACCCGCCCGCTCCCACGCCCGTTTTTAGTTATTGCGACCCAGAATCCAGTGGAATTAGAAGGTACCTTTCCGCTTCCCGAAGCCCAAATTGACCGTTTTATGATCAAAATTGGCTTGGGCTACCCATCACATCAAGAAGAGAACGCCCTACTTGAGCGCTTTCAACGATCAGATCCTCTAGAAACTCTAACTGCGGTAACTCATCCTGAGGCGATTCAAGAGGCGCAAGCCGTGCGGCGTCAGGTAGGGGTGGAGGCTTCGGTACGAGATTATATTGTGCGCATAGCTCAAGCGACGCGCGAGAACCCCGAGATTCAATTGGGGGCCAGTCCACGGGCGACCTTGAACCTGTTCTACATGGCCCAAGCTTGGGCGGCGCTGGATGGGCGGGAGTTTGTTTTACCCGATGATGTTAAGCATGTGGCGCTGTATGTGCTGGGGCATCGCCTAATCGTTTCTCCTCAGGCTATGCTGCGCGGGCGCCGGCGTGAAGACCTGATAAATGAAATCATCGCTGCGGTGCCTGTCCCGGTGGAGGTAAGGTGAGAATCCGTGCCTGGGCTATTCTGATTTTGGCCTTGATCTTGGTTGGGACGTTGTTTCGTGTTCAGTGGCTGGTAGGGTTAGGAATAGCCACAGGGGGTGTGTTAGGTATTGCCTATATCTGGCGGGTGCGCGTTTTGCAGAACATTGTGTATCGTCGTTCTTTAATTTACACGCGTGGCTTTCCGGGAGAAACGTTGCCATTACGGTTAAGCGTCGAAAACCTGAAGCGTTTGCCGGTCACCTGGTTGCGCATTCGCGACTCATGGCCATTAAGCCTGGCCCCTGAAGAGAGATATTCTCTCGCTCCTTCCCATGTGCCTGGCCGCGGGTATCTAACGAACATTTACCATTTGTGGGGATACCGTCGCGTTGTTCGAGACTTTCGTTTACGCCTCGGAGGGCGCGGGGTTTATTCCTTAGGTCCGGTAACTCTAGAATCAGGGGATCCTTTTGGCCTTGAGGAATGCCACGAAGAAATTGAAATGCCGGCGACGGTGACCGTTTTTCCCCAATTGGTGCCCCGGTCGCATTTAGAGTTGCTCTCGGAAGACCCATATGGCGAACGGGGTACGCGCAAACGGTTGTTTGAGGATCCCAATTTAACCATTGGTGTTCGTCCTTATACCCCGGAAGATACATTTCGTCAGATTCATTGGCCGGCAACGGCGCGCACCGGAGAACTGCAAACGCGAGTATATCAGCCGATTGCTGCGCAGATCATGATGCTGTGCGTTAATGTAGCAACCTCGGAGCATCCCTGGTTGGGCACCCTCCCCGAAGTGCTGGAACACCTCATTCGCGTGGCAGCCTCTTTTTGCTATTACGGGATTGAAGACGGTTATGCGGTAGGGCTTGCTGTTAACGGCGGATTGACGTCAGCGGATCAGTTAATGCAGATTCAACCTGGTCGCACCATGGACCATCTGGCTACATTATTACAGGCGTTGGCAGGTGTTACTCCTTTGATCACCCATCCGTTTGAGCGATTTCTCGTTCATACAGCGTCTCATGTAGCAATGGGAGCAACCTTGGTCATTTTAACCGCAGTGATTAATCCCTCTTTGATCGAGGCAATAACCCTGATTAAGCGATATCGCCATCATCTGGTTTTGGTGGCTTTGAGTGAGGAACCACCACCTTCACTCGCAGGTGTGAAGACTATTCACTATCCATTATCCAGCGAGGTCAAGGGTAAGAAAGAATGAGTTTACTGCAGTGGGCTGAAATTGGGATTATTTTTCAAGCCCTTGCTGAGGTTGTTTGGGCGGCTTTGTGGTATCAGGCATTGGTTTCTCCGAGATTAAGTATTATTGAAGTAGCCATAGTGCTTTTTTTGGTGGTTTGGGGCGCTGAGCGGCTAAGCCGCGAGTTGGAAAGGCATCGAAATCGGCTTTCCCTTTGGGTCCGAGGCTTGGTCATGGTGGGGTATATTGTTGGAGCGATATTAATTCTGGGGGTGCTCCTAGCCGGGTTTTCCATCAACGATTTGGGGGCGAATAGGGATCTGAATGTGGTTGAAGTCGGTCGGGTATCCCTGGGGCACTGGTTCTGGCATGGGGTTTCTGTGCTCCTCCTGGTCTGGCGAGGGATACGATTGAGTAAACTGCATATAGATAGCGATGCAACGGTGGCATCGTTGCGTTTGGGGATTGTGATGCTACTGGCATATGGCCTCTTTCGAGGGATGAGGCCTACACTGACCACGATGATGCCCGTTTTCCTCTTCCTGGCCTTTAGTCTAAGTAGCATTGGCATTTGGCACATGATAGATTTATTCCAAAGCCGGGGAGGATATGCGCCTTCTGCGGCGATGCCATGGTGGCTCTTCATCATTACGTTGGGCTTTGTGCTTGCATTTGGTGGTGTGGTAATGGGGACCGTTTTAGAACAACCTGTGGAGTGGATAAGTTGGGGGATGATGGCTTTGATGGCTATCCCCATGGTCTTAATGGCTTTTCTCTTTGGCGGCATTGTGTTGCTGTTCATCTCCTGGCTGATCCCGCTTTTAGGTAACGCCCCGGCTGTGCCTCTTCCGGATATCGTGGGGGGCGAGCAACTTCCAAAGGTAGTGGAGCAATTAATTGAGGGCATCGAGACGGGGAGTAATTGGTCTATCTTTGATCGCCTTTTACCCGGGCTGGCTTTAGCAACTATCTTACTCTTACTAGCTTTGGTGGTGATCGAAATGCGTTCACCGGGGGCGCTGTTGCTTCCTATTCGAGTTGAGGGTGGAGTGGAGGAACGATTGCGGCTTTCGCGCTTAGTCAAAAACCTAAGCCGCACACGCAAGCGGCCAAGAAATGTCAGGCGGGCTTCACGTCAGTACATTGCCAACCGGATCCGGGCTATCTACCAGCAACTGCTGGATCTAGCAGAAGCCTTGGGGTATTCTCGCCCACCTGCGGTAACGCCATTGGAGTTTCTACCAACCCTTATGGATCTATTCCCCGAACACACTGAAGCGGTAAAGCTCTTAACCCACACCTATATCCAAGTTCGTTACGGCGAGATCCCAGAAGATCCGGAGGACATTGCTCGGGTTGAGCGCGCATGGACAGAGGTGGCATCGGAAGGGCACCGCCGTTTACAAGAGAAACAAGTTGTAAGCGCTAAAAAGTAATAGTGCTCTGACGGTTAGATTGCTGAGAGATCAACCCGCCGGCGGGCTACCCAGGATCAAAGCTCCACTATACGCAAAGATTAACATCTTGAGCACTTTTCCCACCCAACACCAGAAGAAGAAAATCCTCAGCGGCATTTTGAGTGCCCCGGCGATAATTCCTGCAACATCAAACGCTGGATTGGGGACAAATGCCAGGGCCAGGATAGCCAGCCCTCCATAGCGGCGAATATACGGTTCAAAGCGCTCGTGCCACTGGGTGCGCTCAATGAGACCCTGTCCACTAAAACCCACTAAATATCCCGAGAGTTCCCCTAGGGCGGCTCCACTTCCGGCAGCAACAGCAACCCAAAAAGGATTGAAGACAGCACCCATTGCCGAGGTGATCAATACACCGGGAACCGGCAGAATGAGGGTAGCATTCGTCAACAAGGAAATCAAAAAAATCCCAAAATAACCATACCCTTGTAGGTGCTGTACTTTGTCACGGTTTAAGTAGAGAGCCAGGGTCAAACCGAGAGCAAAGACAAGAGCAAGAACACGTAAGAGACGAGTACGTTGTTCTTGGGTCATGTGGAGATCCCCTCTTGCGCTGGGGGATCATCCTCTTGAAGCAGCGCTTGGATGCGAGAGATCACCATATCCAGAGCAACGGTATTCATACCCCCTTCGGGAATAATGACGTCGGCGTAACGTTTAGAGGGTTCGACGAAATCTAAGTGCATGGGACGGACAGTCGTGAGGTATTGTTTGATGACCGACTCCGTGGTTCGACCTCGTTCGGTGATGTCGCGCTGCAAACGGCGAATAAAACGGATATCAGGGTCGGTATCCACGAAAATCTTGACATCAAACAGTTCACGCAGGGCCGGCTCGGCAAAAATCAGGATCCCTTCGACAATAATGACCCGCTTGGGCTCAACCCGAATCGTGCGTGAGGTTCGGGTATGAGTAGTGAAGTCGTAAACCGGCAAATCAATCGGCTGCCATTGCTTCAAGCGCTGTATGTGCTCAATTAACAGGCTGGTTTCCAGCGAATCGGGGTGGTCGAAATTGACCTCGGCGCGCTGGTTGGGCGGCAAGTCAGCCAAATCACGATAATAAGCGTCATGAGGTAGGTAGGCAATGCGATCTCGTCCTACACGTTCCAAGATAACGTTGGCCACGGTGGTCTTGCCTGACCCCGAACCCCCAGCTATTCCGATTACGAGTGGTACTGGTCGCTGCTTGTTCATCCTGATTTCATTATACCGAAAGGGAAAAACACTGAGGAGAATTTATGCTAGAAAAAATAGACACCCAAGGTGAGCACGCCCAAAAGGACACAATAAACGGCAAAGATCAATAAACTGTGACGGGAGAGATAGCGTAACAGCCAATGAATGCTCAGGTAGCCAACAACCGCTGCTGTGATGAAACCGATTGCCATGACCGGCAAAAATTCACCCAGGTTATTCACGGTGCGCAAGTCCCACACCCCCATGGCCCCTGCCGCCAGCATGACCGGCACCGCCATAAGAAAAGCATAGCGCGCTGCAGCAGGGCGTTCCAAGTGACGGGTCATTCCTCCCGCAATGGATGCACCAGATCGGGAGATTCCCGGGAAAAGCGCCAGAGCCTGGGTAAAACCCACCCATAGGGCATCGCGCCAGTTCAATTCCGCCAGTGTGCGGTTTTGGCGCCCAATCTTCTCCGCCAGGCTTAGCAGGATGGCTGTGCCAAATAAGAAAAGTGCGGTTAGGTCCGGGCGGAGAAAAGCGTGTTCAACGGCATCCTTAAGCCAAATGCCCCCCAAACCGGCAGGTATTGTGGATAGCAGGAGCAGCCAGCCCAACCGTGATTCAAGATGGGCAAAGGGATCACGTGCAAGCAGATCTTTTAGCCAAATTGTGAGGATGCGCCACAATTCGACGCGGTAATAAAGGATCACGGCGAACAGAGTGCCAATTTGTACCAGGACATCGAAGGGAAAGACCTGGTCTGCGGGTAATTGCCAACCTAAAAGGAAAGGAGTGATTACAAGATGGGCTGAACTGGAAATAGGGAGGAACTCGGTAACCCCTTGGACAATACCTAAAATGAGAGCCTGGGTGATAGTCATGAACCATACCTCAAACGTTGGATTGATTTTGTAAAGCAAAAAATGCTGCGGCGAATTGGTCAAATGTTCCGGTCAAGATAGCTTCACGGGCTTCGTTTACCAACTGGATCAGGGTGGAAATATTGTGGATTGAAAGCAACGTGGCGGCTAACATTTCGCGCGCCACAATAAGATGGCGGATATAGGCGCGTGAGAAATTGCGGCAAGTGTAGCAGGAACATTGAGGATCAATGGGGGAGGGATCTCGAGCATAAACAGCGTTCATCATGTTTAACCGTCCGTTGCGAGTCATGGCAGCATGATGGCGGGCGAGGCGGGTGGGCAGGACACAATCGAACACATCTACCCCACGTAAGATGCCGTTGACAATATCCTGTGGTGTGCCTACTCCCATCAGGTAGCGTGGTTTATCCTCGGGGAGGATGCCGTCCACCAGTTCGAGGACAGCATGCATCTCACCCTTGGTTTCGCCGACCGAGAGCCCACCAATGGCATAACCGGGAAAATCCAGGCTTACCAAAAACTGCGCTGATTTCTCACGTAAATCCAGGAAAACGCCGCCCTGGACAATCCCGAAGAGCGCCTGGTCGGTGCGAGTATGGGCTTCTAGGCAACGGACCGCCCAGCGGTGTGTTCGTTCGAGAGCGCGCTCGTTATAGGCACGATCATAGGGCGGTGCACATTCGTCAAAAGCCATGATAATATCGGCCCCAAGTTTCTCTTGAACCTCAATGACCAGTTCGGGAGTCAGGCGATGGCGTGAACCATCAATGTGGCTGCGAAAATTGACCCCATCATCATCTACCTGGCGGGTTTCACTTAAAGAAAAGACCTGAAACCCTCCCGAATCGGTCAGGATGGGATGAGACCAATGCATAAACCGGTGCAGACCACCCAACTCGGCGATTAATTCAGCACCGGGGCGGAGATAAAGGTGATAGGTGTTTGAGAGCACTAGGGATACCCCAAGTTCCTCTAATTGAGCCGGGGTGACGGCTTTGACGGTGGCCTGGGTGCCAACCGGCGCAAAGATAGGGGTCGGAATTGTCCCATGTGGGGTATGAATTATTCCGGCGCGGGCGCGCCCCTGACGGGCGGTAACCTCAAAGGCGAAGGATTTTGGACTCATGCTGAAGTTATACTCCCCAGAAGAGTTTCAATCCCACCAGAATGGTAATAATTGTAAGGATGGTCAACGGTGTTCCTACCTTCACAAAGTCTTTTAGAGTATAACCACCTGAACTCATGACCATAATGTTGACCGGATGACCAAATGGGGTTGGGAAGGCTAATGAACAACCCAAGGCTACAGCCATCATTAGGCCGCGGGCGTCCAAGCCGGTTTGGGTGGCGGAAGAAAGGGCGAGCGGTGCCAAAACCAACGCGGCCACTTGTCCTCCCAATAATTGGGTAAAACCAAGGGCGAGCAGAATGAGGGTGAGCACAATAAGCGTGGAGGAACCTTGACCAACCAGATCAATCATTTTCAGGGCTATAAAGTCAGATAGCCCAGAGGTGCGAATAGCAATGCTGAGCGGCCACATCCCGGCTATGACGAAGATGGCCTTCCATTCAATATTGCGATATGCGTCATCCATGCTGAGACAACGGGTAAGCAACAGCAGGACAGCGCCCGCCAGAACCACTTCTGCTACCGGCAGAATACCTAGAGCCGCAATGCTCAAAGTTAAAAGGGTGATCCAAAAGGCCAAGGGGTATTTATGGGGTATAAGCACTGCGTCCGGATCTTCTTCAAGTAAGATTAGGTCCGAATCTTCACGCAGCATACGGATGCGGGCGGCCGAGCCCTGCACGAGCAGGGCATCACCAACTTGCAGGGGAATATTACCTAAATCGGCATGTAGAGGGTGACCCTCACGCCAGATGCTGATGACGTTTAAGTTATATTTCTCGCGGAAGTGGGTGGATTTTAGGGTGCGTCCAATCAGTGTCGAATGCGGACTGATCACAACTTCTGCCAGTCGCACACTCTCGCTGATTAACATAGAAGCAGGGGTAGGGGAAGAGGCAAGGTTCAGCCCTAGCATTTCTAAAGTGGCAGGATCACAATGCCCCTTGACCAAGAGATGGTCGCCGGGGGAGAGGATGTACGATTTGGGTGGGGCGGGCTTTAAGGCGCCATTGGATAAGACACCCACAATAATCAGCCCAAGGCGGTTGGCAAAATCGCTCTCGGCAATCGAGTGATGCGCGAGGGGGGAATGAGGCAGGATTTCTAGGGTTTCAAGGTGATCATGCAGATGATAAAGGTTAGCGAGTTCTGCGCTCAGTTGGATGATGGTGCGTGATGCTAACCCTGGGCTTTCACGGGGTAGCCAATGGCGACCTACGAAAGTAATATATAGACTGCCAATCACAACGATGGGTACACCGACTGGGAGAAAGTCGAGCAGACCAAAGGGCTGCAGACCGGCCTCGCGTAGAGCACCGCTGGCAATGATGTTCGACGTGGTCAACAGCGTGGCCATTCCTCCCAAAATGGTGCCGTATGCCAGCGGCATAAGCAGTTTTGATGGGGGGGTATTGGATTGACGGGCCACACTCATCACCGCAGGAAGCAGCACACCAACCGCCGCGATGTTATTCATAAAGAGAGAAAGTGCAGCAGACACCAGGGTTACGGTAAGTACGAGACCTGCTTCAGACCGGTGCCCTAGGCGTCGCATACAATGCCCCAGGCGCAAGGTGACGCCAGTTTGCTGTAACCCAGTGGAAATGATCGAAATCCCTAAAATGGTGATGACGGCAGAAGAACTGAAGCCGGAAAAAACATCGCGTGGCGCAACCGTTCCACTTAATCCCAAAACAACCATGATCAGTAGGGCAATTAGGTCAGGACGCAGACGTCCGGAGATCAGGAGCCCCCCGGCAATCAGTGTTATTCCCAAAACAAATAGGGAAGTTGTGGTCATGGGTCAGGCAGGATTATAGCCTAAAAGGCGGTAGAAATGGCAGCAAGACGATTAAAGGTTTGGCGAAATATTAGCATTTTGTAAGAATCTTGCATTCGACTTGACGTTTTTCCTTTAAGCATGGTATGATGAAATTCGAAATGTTTTTAGCACTCTCACTTCGAGAGTGCTAATTATAGGTGAACAAAGCGATGAATGACCTTACCGAACGTCAGAAGTTTATTCTGACCTTAGTAATTCACGAATATATTCGCACCGCAACGCCGGTGGCCTCTCAGCATTTGGTGGCACGCTATAAACTGGATATGTCATCGGCCACGGTGCGTAATGAGTTGGCCGTACTTACCGAGCGGGGCTATCTACGTCAACCTCATACTTCGGCAGGGCGCGTGCCCACTGAAAAGGGTTACCGCTATTTTGTGAGCCGCTTGATACAGGCTACCGAGTTGCCCGACTCGACCCGGCGCATGATTAGTCATCAATTCTACCAAATGCGCTACGATGTGGAGCAGTGGATGCGTTTGGCGGCCTCGATCTTGGCGCATCAATCGCGGGCTGCTTCATTAGTGACCGCACCGCATCCCGAGAAAGCACGTCTAAAGCATCTGGAACTGATTGCCACCCGTGGCCGCCAGGTGTTGATGGTGCTGGTCATGGTGGGTGGTGAAATTCATCAACGTATTTTGATTCTAAGCGAACCGGTGGGGCAAGATCAACTCTCCCAAGCCGCTCACCATATTACGACTCTTTATCAAGGGAAAGATGCGGAGCAAATCCGCGCTCTGCGTTCGTCGGTCGAGGGTTTAGAGGCAGATGTGTTAGAGTGGGTTTTGGAGGAAATGGAGCAAGTAGATTCGGTAGTGGCGGGGGAGGTGTATCTGGACGGTCTTACCAATGTGCTCTCCGAACCCGAATTTACTGCCTCGGATGAAGCCCGTCGAGCGCTCAAGTTGTTGGAGGAACCCACCCTACTTCAAGACCTTTTGGCTCGCACCGTTTTGACCCACACACCGGGTGGGATTCAAGTGCTTATCGGTGGTGAAGGAACCTGGGAAGAGTTACGGCAGTGTTCCATCGTGTTAGGCAGTTACGGCGCACCTGGGGTGGCCGTGGGCACGCTGGGGGTCTTAGGCCCGATGCGGATGTCCTACGGCCGGGCGATATCCGTGGTGCGTTTTATGTCCAACTTACTGAGCGATTTGGTAACCGAAACATTGATGGATGATTCGGCGATAAAACCGGAGGGCGAGGTGAGCCATGAATAAAGATGAGCGTGAGTCCAAAGCAATCCCAATCAGCGCAGAAGAAACACAGGCTGCTGCTGAACCTCAAGCCGTGTCCTCAGATGCCACGGCTTCTATGCCGGCAGAAACGACTGAGGAGACGGCTTCAGCCATTGAACAATTTCAGGAAGGAACAACCGAAGCGACCAGTGAACCAATGACCACCATTCCATTAAGCGAATACGAAGCCTTGAAACAGGAGCTTGAACGCGCTCAACAGTCAGAGAAAGCCTATTTTGAGGGCTGGCAGCGCGAACGAGCGGATTTCATCAATTACAAGAAGCGCATTGAGCGCGAGCAGAGCCAACTGGCTGAGACCATTGCGGCGAATATTCTTAAAAAGTATCTGGTCATTGTGGATGATCTAGAACGAGCGCTTAAGAATCGCCCGACAAACGTTGATCCACAGTGGCTGGAGGGCATCGAATTGATTTACAAAAAGTTGATGGCCATTTTAGAGGCCGAAGGGGTCAAGCGCATTCCTGCAGAAGAGGCAATGTTTGACCCGAATTTACATGAAGCCATTTCGCACGACGAAAGCCCCGAGCACGAAAGTGGCCAGATCATTGAAGTGGTTCAACAAGGATATACCATCGGCGATCGCGTGCTCCGACCGGCGCTGGTGAGAGTTGCACGCTAGGAGGAATTTTGACATGGGTAAAATCGTAGGCATTGACCTCGGCACGACCAATTCTGTGGTGGCGGTGATGATCGGCGGGGAGCCGGTCGTTATCCCTTCGGCGGAGGGAGAACGTCTGGTTCCTTCGGTGGTAGCCGTCAATAAAAACCATGAACGCCTGGTGGGACGTGCAGCACGCAACCAGGCTATTGTGAACCCGGAAAACACCATTTTCTCGATCAAGCGCTTGATGGGGCGTAAATTTGACGACCCCGAAGTGCAACGCACAATCAGCCGCGTACCATACAAGGTCACGAAAGCCCCTAATGGTGATGCGCGCGTCGTCCTGGATGGACGGGAGTATTCTCCACCTGAAATTTCGGCCATGATCCTGGCCAAACTTAAGGCTGATGCCGAGGCTTACCTGGGTGAACCCGTAACCCAGGCGGTGATCACCGTGCCGGCCTATTTCAATGATGCCCAGCGCAATGCGACCAAAGATGCTGGTAAGATCGCCGGTTTGGAGGTCTTGCGCATTATCAACGAACCGACTGCATCATCCCTGGCTTATGGTTTGGATAAAAAGAAAAATGAGGTCATTGCTGTCTATGATCTGGGCGGTGGTACCTTTGATATCTCGATCCTCGATGTTGGTGAGGGCGTGTTTCAGGTTAAATCCACCAGCGGGGATACCTTCTTGGGAGGAGATGATTTTGATCAACGCCTGATGGATTATCTCATTGAGGAATTCAGGAAAGAAACCGGGGTTGATCTACGGCAAGATCGCCAGGCTTTACAACGCCTCAAAGAAGCGGCTGAGAAAGCAAAGATTGAACTCTCCACTATGTTACAAACCGAGATCAATTTGCCCTACATTACGGCCGATGCCACCGGACCTAAACATTTGGTTAAGACCATCACCCGTGCAAAATTGGAGCAATTAACCGCTGACTTGATAGAACGGACGATTGAACCGGTCAAGCGGGCATTAAGTGATGCTGGTCTTCAACCCTCGGATGTGAATGAGGTAGTGTTGGTAGGGGGGATGACCCGTATGCCGGCGGTGCAGGAAGCTGTACGTCGCCTTTTTGGTAAAGAACCCCATAAAGGTGTCAATCCCGATGAAGTGGTCGCGATTGGTGCGGCTATTCAGGCGGCAGTGCTCGGGGGTGAGGTGCGTGATGTTGTGTTGGTGGATGTAACCCCGCTGACGCTCTCGGTGGAGACGTTGGGCGGAGTGGCGACTCCAATTGTGGAGCGCAACTCAGCCATTCCCACCAGCAAGAGTCAGATCTTCACCACGGCTACGGATAACCAAACCCAGGTTGAGATTCACGTGGTTCAAGGCGAACGTCCCATGGCGGCTGATAACAAATCCCTGGGGCGGTTCATCCTGGATGGCATTCCACCAGCTCCGCGGGGCGTACCCCAAATCGAAGTGCGTTTTGATATTGATGCCAATGGTATTCTGACCGTTACGGCTCGGGATAAGGCGACAGGACGCAGTCAGCATATTACTATTCAGGCCTCATCGGGGCTGACGGAAGAGGAAATTGAGCGCATGCGCAAAGAGGCTGAAGCCAACGCAGAGGCTGACCGACGTCGCAAGGAACTGGCTGAGGTGCGTAACCAGGCTGATAACATGATCTATGCAGCCGAGAAGTTGCTCCGGGAACACAGTGGGCGCATTTCGGATGCGGATAAGCAGCAAGTCGAGAAAGCGGTGAATCAGCTGCGTGAAATGATGCAGGGCCAAGATATTTCGGCCATCCGCCAGGCCAATGATGCGCTTAGTCAGGTTGTCCAGCGGGTTGGCGGTGCCATGTATCAATCAGCGCAGGAGACGGCAGCAGGTGGCGCCCCAACCTCTCCCTCATCGGCAAATGATGGCGAAGTTGTTGATGGGGAGTTCAAGGAAAAAGAGTAACCTTTATCGCAGATGTCGTGCGATGTGGATAAAATCCTCCGCTTTACTCGAAGCCGGGATTTTTTATGCAGGCGAGAATAAGAAACCATGACACCACGTGACTATTACGAGGTATTAGGGGTAAGCCGCGACGCAACTCTGGATGAAATTAAGGCTGCGTTTCGCAGTCTGGCGCGGAAATACCATCCAGATGTCAATAAGTCGCCGGACGCGGAAAATATCTTTAAGGAAATCAACGAAGCATACAGCGTGCTCTCAGATCCCGAAAAACGAGCGGCGTATGACCGTTACGGTCATGCTGGGGTAAGTGGAATGGGCGGAATGCCCGATTTCACTACCATTGATTTTGCCGATCTCTTTGAGGAATTCTTCGGGTTTGGCATGGGTGGGAGTACGCGACGCCAGCGCCGTACTCCTCGTCGTGGCGCCGATTTGCATACCACCCTATGGCTTGAGTTTGAGGAAGCTATTTTCGGTACCGAGAAAGAAATCGAAATTACCCGCGATGAGACGTGTAGCGCGTGTCATGGAAGCGGTGCGGAGCCGGGTACCTCACCCTCGCGATGCCCGACTTGTGGGGGACGTGGGGAAGTGCGCCAAACTCGCCAGACCTTTTTAGGGTCACTGGTGCAGGTCATCACCTGCCCAACTTGCAACGGCAGTGGTGAGGTCATTCAAACGCCTTGTCATCAGTGCCGTGGACGCGGTCTGGAGCGGCGCACAGTGCGCAAGACGGTGCGCATTCCTGCGGGTGTAGATAACGGCACCCAGATTCGACTGGCAGGTGAAGGACAACCAGGAGTCTACGGTGGTCCTAATGGTAACCTGTATATTGAGATTCGCGTTAAAGAGCACAAATATTTCCGGCGCAAGGATGATGACATCTTGCTCGATCTTAATATCAACATTCCCCAGGCTGTGTTGGGGGCCGAAATTGAGGTACCAACCGTAGATGGAAAAGCCAAACTGACCATTCCACCGGGGACTCAACCTGGTAAAATCTTCCGTCTCAAAGGTAAAGGTGTGCCCCACTTGCGCGGGAATGGTCGGGGCGACCAGTTGGTGATCGTCAACGTGGAAATTCCCGCCCGTCTGACCGCAGAGCAGCGGGAGTTATTTGAGAAATTGGCCAAAACCATGGGTACAGAACCCCGCCCGCAGGAGAAGTCTTTCCTTGATTTGCTCAAGGAGGTTCTAGGTGGCTGAGCCACGCTGGTTGGAGGTTTCCTTAACGGTAGATGAGGAACTGGCTGAAGCGGTTGCTGAGGTGCTGGCGCGTTTCACAACGCAGGGCGGGGTAGCCATGGAGCAAGCGGTTACCTATGATGTTTATGAGGTCGAAGGCCAACCGGTGGGGCCAATAAGAGTATTCGGGTATCTGGTGGTTGATGCTCACCTTGAAGAAGCACGTCAGCGTTTGGAAGAAGCCCTCTGGCATCTCGGTCAGATCCAACCACTGCCATCCCCAACCTATCGTTGGGTTGAGGATCAGGACTGGATGGAAGCCTGGAAGCAACACTATCATCCCTTGCCAATTGGAGAACGATTGCTTGTGGCACCGCCATGGGCAGAGTTTGATCCACAGGGGCGGGTAGTGGTGCGTATTGATCCCAGCATGGCATTCGGTACTGGCACCCATCCCAGCACCCAATTATCGCTGGAACTCTTAGAACACTACTTACAGCCCGGTCAAGAGGTGATTGATGTTGGATGTGGTTCTGGCATTCTAGCCATCGCAGCAATTAAATTAAGGGCAACCCGAGCATTAGCCGTAGATATTGATCGGGCTGCGGTGCGTGCTACCGAGGAAAATGCGCATCTCAATGGGGTGGCGCCCCAGATTGAAGTGGGTTTAGGATCGGTACGCGAGATCTTGCAGGGGCGTTTTAGTCTGCGTCGTGCTCCCATAGTCTTAGCAAACATTTTGGCACCGGTGATCAAAGCGCTTTTTGAAGATGGTCTAGCGGATTTGGTAACGCCAGGTGGGGTGTTAATTCTCTCAGGGTTGCTTCAAGAGCAAGCCGCGGAGATTGAACATGTGGCAATGACAAAAAAATTAACCCCACTGGAACAACGTACCAGTGGGGATTGGGTGGGTTTGGCGCTTCGCAAGGCTTAGGAAAGGCGCCTCACCAGACTCGTTCTAAATCGGGGTTATCCAATGGACGACGTCCTACTTTGGCCATGTCTATCCATTGCCCGTGCACTTTGACCCGCACCACATCTGCGGTAAAGTCGGTCACAGTCGGGCCATGGTTATCGAAAAGGGCTGAGCCGACGGCATAAATATCCACCGGGACATGGAGTTTTTCAAAGCGGCTGATTTTTTCAGGGTTGAAGCCTCCGGAAACCACGATTTTCACCCGTTGGCAGTATTTTCGGGCTTCATCGCGCCATTTGGTCGGAATATCCCAGGTTTCCCATTGAGTATCTAGGGCCTGACGGACGTTAAACACTAGCCTTGGAGTAACCCCTAAATCCAGGCTGGGATCACCAAGTGGAGGCACGCTGCGATCTCGTAGATTACCACCGGTATCCAAACGCACGCCATACAAGATGTAGCGGCGTGCTTCTTCCTCGTTTCCTTCCTCGAGGAAACGGTAGTAACGTTCAAACATGGCCCGGCAGACTGCCAGGGAGTCGGTGACACAATCGTTATTGAAATCCACCAGCGCAATGCGCGGAATGTTCACCGGCAACACCTGGGCGAAAGCAAGCATGGCTTCTGCGGTATCCCCAAGGAACGAAGCGATAGCTGCATGGGCCACTGTACCACCCCCGGATCCTCCCCACCAATCGCCCTGAGCGTCAGTAGAGACAAAGGGACCCAAAGTGCTACCATAATCCATGTTATAACGCTGAACTGCGATTTGGTAAGCGTAGCCATCGGCAGCCTGAACTTCGTGCAGATCGAAGCGCGCCGGGAAGAACAGCACCGGCTTTCCGCGGGCAGCAATTAATGTTTCATAGACATTTGTCGCAATCCGACTGGCGCGGGTCAAGATACCCAGCGTAGGGGTTTCCAAGATGGCAAAATCACGGTAACGTCCACGCACTCGCATCACGGGCTGGGCATTCATCGGGTCGCCGTTTCCATGGACCACGGCCCCATCGTGAACTGCCCAAACCTCGAGTTGGTCAGCCGTGTTGACGAATTGGTCCCCATCCCAATATCCAGTGCAATGACGGAGCATGGTTAGGGCTTTATCCACACCCACAACGATGGTGCGCCCAGGGCGACGGGTGAACCATTGCATTTCAACCTCGATATCACCGCACTTCACTCCTTCAGGGCTGATTCCTTCAGGAAGGCGATGCGCTTTTCCCTGGTAGGTATAGCCCATTTCGGATAGGCGGGTGAGCATGTAAGCGATATTGACAAAGTATTTATCCGTGTACCAACCACGGCGCATGCGTTCAACATCAAGCTTAAACGTGGCATTGGTCAAGCGTTGTCCATCGAATATGCTCATGGTTGTTCCCTTTAGACAATAGCGTTTCCGTAAGTGTAAGATTTACACGAAAGGATTATAAGCAGGGTTATAAGACGGGTCAAGTTGAATAGAAGGCAAAGGAAAATCATTTTTGTCAGGGTATTAGTAAATTTGCGGTAAAATACTCCCCGTGAGGAGATGAGCCAATGCAGGGCTTAGAAATTATAGGCCGTTTTTTGGTGCTTGCGGGCGTGGTTCTGATCATCGTTGGGGGCATTGTGTGGGGGTTGGCTAAGATTCCCTCGTTGTCAAATTTGCCAGGGACGATCAAAATCGAAACCTCTGGTTTTACCTGCATCTTCCCCTTGCTGGCCTCGGTGGTTATCAGTCTGGTCTTGACCGTAGTTCTGAATATCATTGTTCGTCTTCTCAACCGTTAACATTGAAGATAAGGAGAGATGTACGTCATGTCCAAATCGCGTCCCGTCTATACCGTTGAACTGGCCGGTCTTAAACGCGACCTGCCGCTTTTTGAGGTCAAACCTGGTTTAAGGATCGCAATCCTCAATATCCTAGGAGATACGGCGTTGGTGCAGGCCAGTGCCAAAGCACTGAGTGAGCGCCTTATAGGGTATGATTTTGATGTAATTGTCACCGCCGAGTCCAAAAGTATCCCCTTAGCCCATGCGCTTTCGCTGGAGTTGGATAAGCCTTACATTGTTCTGCGAAAGGCATATAAATTTTATATGGGTGAGGCGTTGCACTCAGAGACGGTTTCAATCACAACGGGTGTTCCTCAGACCCTCTATTTGGACGAAAAAGATCGCGCCATGCTGAAGGGAAAAAAGGTGTTGTTGTTGGATGATGTTGTCAGCACCGGATCAACCCTGGAAGGTATGCGCAACTTAATGGCGCAAGCGGAGGCCATTGTGGCTGTTGAGGCTGCGATTTGCACAGAGGGCGATCAAGAGCGCTGGAAGGGGATCGTGGCGCTTCATCATCTGCCCCTGTTTGTGGACTAATTCAAACCCGATCATCTCCGAGGGGTTATGGAACGCTTTGTTTCTACGGCGCCAGGGCGGGTTAACTTACTGGGTGAGCACGTGGATTATAACCAAGGCATTGTCTTGCCGGCGGCAGTCAATCGGTACGTGAAGATCCACGCCCGGCGCCTAAATGAACCACGGGCTATCTTGCAAGCCATGGATTTATCACAGCAGGTGGAATTTTCGCTTTCCTTAGAGGCCTTAGAAGCGCGAGAAGATCTGTATGGGAACCCGTTGCCATCTTGGGCACTTTACCCGGCGGGGGTCGCATGGGAACTATTAAAGGCAGGGTATCCGGTAGCAGGAATTGAGGCCTCATATACTTCGGATGTACCGGTTGGCGCAGGGCTTTCCTCCTCGGCAGCGGTTGAGGTGGCTTTTGCAACTTTATGGAACGCCATCGGAATGTGGGCGATCCGTTCCATGGATCTGGCTCGCCTTTGTCAACAAGCGGAAAATGATTACGTGGGCGTTAATTGTGGGTTGATGGATCAATTTGCCTCAGTTCATGGAATTGCCGGCCATGCCTTATGCTTTGATGTGCGTGATTTGAGGTATGAGGCAGTGCCTCTGCCGGCGGATGTGATGTTGGTGATTGCGGATTCAGGGGTGCGACGTTCGTTGGCGACCTCGGCGTATAACGAACGTCGTGCGGCTTGCGAAGAGGCGGTTGAACGACTCAAGCCTCATCTGCCCGGGATTCAAGCGTTACGCGACGTCAGCGTGGGCGATTTTATGCGGCTCGCTCATCTTTTGCCGGAAATGGTGCGCCGCCGTGCCCAGCATGTGGTGGAGGAAATTGCGCGGGTTGAAGCGGCGGTGAAGGCGCTAAAGCAAGGTGATGTGGCACTGTTGGGGAAGTATATGCAAGAAGGACACCGTTCGTTGCGCGATCTCTATGAAGTTAGTACACCGGAATTGGATTTTTTAGTAGAGTTTGCACTTAACCAACCGGGATGTTGGGGGGCGCGCTTGACCGGGGCTGGCTTTGGAGGCTGTACGGTTAATTTGGTGCAGCGAGAGTGGGTTGAGTCATTCGTTCGCAATCTAAAAGAGGCTTATCAACATGAAACTGGACGCGTGGCTGAAGTCTATGTCTGCCAGGCAAGCGATGGGGCCAGTGCGTATCGTATTGAATAAACCGTGTGAATCTCTCTATTAAATTGGGTACACATGATCGTCGCTGTGGATGCAAACCGGTGTATTCGCTGCGGATTTTGTGAGACAATTGCCCCTGAGGTGTTTAGTCTGGATGGCGCTCCGCATGCCCAAATCATCCTCGAACCTATCCCATGGTATCTCCAAGACCTGGTTTGTCAGGCAGCAGAAGAATGCCCTGAGCACGCCATTCGGGTTGAAGGATAAAAATCCCCGGAGAAACTACTCTTTTTTGGTCGGTTTCCCGCCCAACCCAAACAAACGGGCGAAAAATTGCCCGCTACTTGGAATCTCGGGAGGTGGTGTGGCCTCCCAATCCCCTTTTTGACGCTGTTGCCACCAAATGGTACGGGCTTGGATTGCTTCCTTGAGGAAAGCCGCCAGACTTTCTCGGTCTTCGGTCTCCAAGTAATCTCGCATCTCCTGCAGAGTGGCGATGTAATTGTCCAACAGGCGTAATAAATTCTCGCGGTTGAGCAAGATGGATTCACCCAGGTGAGTGTGATCATCAAGATGGGTGATGGGCTCTGTGGCTTCGACAAAAGCCTGGCCGGCCAATTTGCGCGCCTCACGCCAACCTGGCTGACGGGTGATCGCAGTGAGCAAGGCGACGGCACTGAGCTGAGGTAGACCGTGAACGGCCGCCATTAATCCATCGGCCTCATAGGGATCAGCAAAATAGGGCTGCCCTCCTAGAAGAACGGCGAGATCACTGGCCAACTTAAGCGCGTCGCTATGGGTGTGAGGAGGGCTAGTGATAACGAAAACCCCGCCTTTGAATAGGTCGGGGCGTGGTGTCTCGCTTCCTGGAACCAGTGGGTAGAGACATTCAGGGTTAAGGCTTGGTGAGAAGGAAACGAGATAACGCTCAGCCGGAAGTAAATCTTTGGCCCATCGTGTGACCAGAGTTTTCAACGGTGAGGTATCTAGAATAACGGCACCGGGTTTAAGGTTGGGGGCAATCGTGGTCAGTGTTTCCCGCACCTCGTCCATTGGCACTGCAAGGATCACAATGTCGGCATCCGCAGTTGCAGTATGCAGGTTGTGAATGGCTTCGTCCAGGGCGCCCATCTTGAGGGCTTTTTGCTCAATTTGAGGATCAGCATCGTTACCAATGCGTACAATCTGGTGCGCATTATCTTTGAGCGCTAACCCAATGGAAAGGCCGATACGGCCTAGGCCGACTATTGTCATTCGAATGGTCATAGTGATCCTCCCAAAAGGAGCGAAAGCAAATTGGATAAAGCAGGGTAAAGGATAAATCCGAGAATATCAATGCCTAGGGTGGGAAGAACAAACACCACTAACATAAGCAAAAGCGGTCCCATGGGACGGATGGTTTCTAAAACCCGTGCAATAGATGGTGGTGCAAAATATTCCAGGATTTTATCTCCATCCAGTGGCGCGATGGGAATGAGATTGAATAAGCACAAGACCAGATTGATCCAGATAAAACCGATCAAAAACTCACCTGGTGATGGTAGCCATCCGCGGCTCAATGACCAAGGGGAATAGGGGATTAATCCAAACCGAAGGGGAATTGCAGCAAGGATGGCTAGCATTAGGTTTGAGAGGGGACCTGCAAGGGAAACCCACATCAGGGCGCTAGAAGAGCGACGATTCAGGATATAGGGATTGACGGGCACGGGTTTTGCCCAGCCAAACCCGGCCAGAAGGAGAGCCAAGGATCCCAATGGGTCGAGGTGAACCAGGGGATTCAGAGATAGCCGCCCGTATTGGCGGGGAGTATTATCGCCAAAACGGGTCGCCGTCCAGGCGTGGGCAAACTCGTGTACCGTGAAGGCCACAATCAGAGTAATGATGCGGGTGATCAGAGTAGACGGATCCAGATTTAGCATTGTGAGTCCTAATTAGTAACCGGTAGGGTTAGCCGTAGGGATTATAACATGGGTGGTATAATCCGATTGATGTTGACGGAATTGCAACTTGGAGACATTGTGCGGTTGCGGAAACCCCATCCTTGCGGAAACTACGTGTGGCGTGTTGTGCGCTTGGGCGCGGATATTGGATTAGAGTGTTTGAAGTGCGGTCGCCGTGTGCTGATGCCACGGCGCGAACTGGCTCGCCGATTAAAAGCCATTTTACCCCGGGAGAATTATGAATCGCACACCTGATCGCCCTCATGTTCTTTTCCTTTTCTCAGATACCGGCGGGGGACATCGGAGTGCAGCCGAAGCCATCATTGAAGCATTAAGTCTGGAGTTTGGTGATCAGGTAACGGTAGAGATGGTGGATATCTTTCGCGATTATGCCCCCCCACCGTTTGATTTGGCACCTGAGGCCTATCCAGTACTCTCACGCGTGCCTGAAGTATGGCATTGGGGATATCGCTTGAGTGATGGTCGGCGGCGCACCCGTTTCGTCTTTAACGCCATATGGCCCTATGTACGACGATCGGCTGAGCGATTGTTAATTGACCATCCATGTGATCTGATTGTCTCCGTCCACCCCCTTTTCAATGATCCGATTTCTCGTGCGGCACGAAAGTTTGGGCGGCCTTATATAACGGTGGTTACCGATTTGGTTTCAACGCATACAGCATGGTATTGCGGCTCATCTGATTTGATCATTGTGCCTACTCTAGCGGCGCGAGAACGAGGCATTGCTGCTGGTGTGCCGGAGGAACGCTTAAAGGTGATCGGATTGCCAGTGGCAGAACGTTTCAACCACGCCTCCGAGACCCCTGAGGAGATTCGCGCCCGCTTGGGGTGGCCACAGGAGTTGCCATTAATTCTACTGGTAGGGGGTGGGGAGGGCATGGGACCTTTAGAGGCGGTTGCGATAGCGATTAATGAGGCCAATCTGCAGGCTGGCTTGATTGTCGTTTGTGGCCGAAACCAGGCCCTTCGGCAGAGATTAGAACAAGTAGCCTGGAAGTCCCCAACGTTCATTTATGGCTTTGTGCGCGAGATGCATAATTTTATGCGGGCGGTAGATATTTTGATTACCAAAGCAGGACCGGGCACAATTAGCGAGGCGTTTATCGTGGGGTTGCCGATCATCCTATATAGCCGTATGCCTGGACAGGAAGATGGTAATGTGGAGTATGTGATTCAAGAGCAGGCAGGGGTGTGGGCACCAGAGCCGGAGCAAGTTGTTTTGACACTCAATACTTGGCTCCAGCAACCCGAAGAACTCCAAAGAGTAGCCCTTAACTCCCACCGTCTGGCTCGTCCCTATGCGTCTCGCGAAATTGCGCGTGTGCTTATGAACTGGGCGCGGCGTTCTTTTGAAGAACGGATGCGAACGCAGGTATAATTTGAAATATGCCCATTCTAGATGCGCACACGCTAGAATTATTTAGTCGTAGTCCAGACCAAACCCGCCGTCTAGGGATGCGTTTAGGGGCTCTAATGCGCCCTGGTGATGTGGTTTGCTTGCAAGGGGATTTGGGGGCAGGTAAGACGACTTTGGTGCAAGGGATCGCGCGTGGGTGGGGGTCACTCGACGTCGTCTCAAGCCCCACGTTTGTTTTAGTCAATGTGTACCGCCGCCCTGAGGGGCATTCTCTTTTTCATCTGGATGCTTACCGATTAAGCACCTATGAGGAAGCCGTTGACTTGGATATTGATAACTTGATCCAAGAGGGGGCATTGGTGATTGAGTGGCCGGAGCGAATTGTCCCAATTCTTCCCTCTGAACGGTTGTGGATTAATCTGACCTGGGTCTCAGAAGAACAGCGTGGCCTGCTTTTTACGCCAGTGGGGACACGCTATCGGCATCTGGTGCAGCATTTGCGGCGGCAGGTATTAGGAGTTGTGCATGCTGTTGGCCGTTGATACCAGCACCCAATGGTTGGGCATTGCCATTTATGATGGACATATGGTGATGGCCGAGCACGCCTGGTTGAGCCGAGGCCACCATACGATTGAATTGGCACCTGCCATTGAATGGGTGCTAGCGCGCACTCAGGTTTCTATCAAGCAACTAAAGGCACTGGGAGTTGCGTTAGGACCCGGCTCTTTTACCAGTTTGCGCATTGGTTTGGCGGTGGTGAAAGGTTTAGCGTTGGCCGAGAAGTTGCCTGTGATCGGGATCCCCACCCTAGATATTCTTGCCTATGGCCAACCGCCGGATGAGCGCCGCTTAGTGGCGGTTTTACAGGCAGGGCGGGGACGGTTAGCGGTTGGAGATTACCGCTTTCGAGAGGGAAGATGGTGGGCGGAGAACCATCCGCGTGTCCTGACAATGGACGGTTTGATCGAAACTTTGCATGAACCGGTGATTGTATGCGGTGAGTTGACAGCCCAAGAACGTCAACGCCTATCCCGTCAACCTGGCGTTGCATTGGTTTCACCGGCTCATTCCATGCGTCATCCGGCGTTCCTGGCCGAATTGGCCTGGCAACGGTGGAAAAAAGGCGAGGTGGATGATATTAATAGTTTGGCGCCACTTTATCTTCACCAGGCGGAAGGGATCCCCTCATAATGAAAATGGCGACATCTAAGGTTTGGATTCGACGCATGAGGGTGGAAGACGTTCCGCACGTGCATGAGATTGACGTGGCGTCTTTTACATTACCTTGGCCGGAAAGTTCATACCGGTTTGAGATCGAAGCCAACCCGTCTGCACATTTATGGGTGGCTGAAAAGCAGAATGACCAAGGTCAATTTGAGATTGTGGGCATGATCGCGGTGTGGCTGATCATTGATGAAGCCCACATTGCCACGTTTGCCGTTCATCCTGCCCATCGAAGATTTGGCATTGGACAACGTCTTTTGGCACAGGCGCTACTTGAGATGCATCGTATGGGAGCTCAGCGCTATACCCTGGAAGTGAGGCGCTCAAACCTTGCGGCACAATCTCTATATCGCAAGTTCGGTTTTGAGGTCATATCGGTGCGTCCCGGGTATTATCGTGATAATCATGAAGACGCTTTGATCATGAATCTCGATCATGTTGATGTTGCACAAATTGAGCGCCTTTTGCATGAAGAAGATGAAACGGGTAGTCTATCTATGCGAGGAGGTCAGCCTTGAATCCAGAGTCTGTTCTTCGACAGATTGCATCTGAAGTTTCGGTTTGCACCAAGTGTATTTTGCACTATTCCCGCAAACATGCGGTGCCGGGTGAAGGGCGTCCTGATGCCGAAATTATGATGATTGGTGAAGGGCCGGGCTTTTATGAAAATGAGCAAGGGCGACCGTTTGTAGGGCCGGCAGGAAAGTTCCTGGATGAGTTGCTCCAACGGGCGGGATTGAAACGAGAGGATGTGTTTATCACGAATGTGGTCAAATGCCGACCACCGGGCAATCGCGATCCGCAGCCGGAAGAACTGGCAGCCTGCGATGTTTATCTAGAACGTCAATTACAGGCCATTAATCCCCGAATTATTGTCACTTTGGGGCGGTTTTCAATGGCCAAGTTCTTACCTAATGCGAAGATCAGCGAGGTTCATGGTAAAGCCCTATGGGTCAACGGTCGTTTGATCATTCCAATGTATCATCCGGCGGCTGCATTACATCAACCTTCTTTGAAAGCGACGGTGATTGAGGACTTTGGGCGTTTACCGGCATACTTAGAGATGGCACGACAGGGTCCGCCTCAACCGTCTCAGCCTGAAGAGATAACATCATTGCCAGAATCTCAAACGGGTCAGGACGAGCAACCAACGCAACTTAGCCTATTTTGAAAGAGGAAAGGTCTATTTTATGGAACGCGATTATCGGGGTGAATTGATTGAGAAATTAACCGCTCGTCAGGCAAAAGTGGCTGTCGTCGGTATGGGGTATGTGGGTCTCCCTCTGGCGGTGGTTTTTGCCGAAGCCGGTTTTGATGTGACCGGTATTGATCCCATAACCTCCAAAATGGAGGCATTAAACCGAGGGGAAAGTTACATTTTAGACGTTCCCTCTGAGCAGGTGCGTACCTTGGTGGATCAAGGGCGTCTACGGGGCACAACGGATTATGCAGTGCTGCGTGAGATTGATGCGGTTTCCATTTGTGTGCCAACACCATTGCGCAAAACAGGAGACCCTGATCTCTCATATATTGTCAGTGCGGCAGAGAGCCTGGCGCCTTATCTGCACCCGGGCATGGTGATTGTCCTGGAGTCCAGTACGTATCCGGGAACAACGCGCGAGTTGGTGCTTCCGATATTAACGGAGAAAAGCGGTTTAGAGGTGGGAAGAGATTTCTTCCTGGCGTTCTCGCCTGAACGGGTAGATCCGGGACGCAAGGATTGGACGACCTATAACACTCCCAAAGTTATCGGTGGGATTACTGCGGCTTGCTGTGAGGTCTCGACGGCGTGGTATCAGCAGGCGATCCAAACGGTTGTGCCGGTGTCTTCGACTGAGGTCGCTGAGATGACCAAGTTGCTTGAAAACACCTTTCGAATGATCAATATTGGCCTGGTAAATGAATTGGCCATCATGTGTGATCGTCTTAAGATTGATGTGTGGGAAGTGATTGAAGCTGCAGCGACCAAACCCTTTGGTTTTATGAAATTTACCCCGGGGCCAGGTTTAGGAGGACATTGTATTCCCATTGACCCACTCTACCTTTCCTGGAAGTTGCGATCGGTCAAATATACGGCTCGGTTTATTGATCTGGCCTCAGAAATCAACACCAACATGCCGCGCTTTGTGGTGGGTAAAATACAGGATGCGCTTAACCAGCACGGCAAGCCGGTAAAGGGGAGCACGATTCTGGTCTTGGGAGCTGCCTATAAGGCCGATATTGACGATTTGCGTGAATCACCCGCTTTAGACGTAATCCATCTCTTGCGTGAGAAAGGTGCGCAAGTCTCTTATCACGACCCTTACATTCCGGTAATCCAGCATGAGGAAATCAACCTGGAATCGGTGCCGGACTTGATGATGGCCGTCCGTGAAGCGGACTGCGTAGTCATTATCACCAACCATAGTCGTTATGACTATCCTGCCATCCTTGAGGCGGCGCAGTTGATTGTGGATACGCGTAACGCATTGGGAAAATTAGGACGGAATCATCCTAAGGTGGTTCGTTTATGAAGCGGTATTTGTTAACCGGAGCGGCTGGCTTCATTGGGGCTAGAGTAGGGGAACTGTTGCTTGAAACAGGAGTGGAGGTTGTCGGGATAGATAACCTTAACGATGCCTACGATGTACGCTTAAAGAACTGGAGATTAGAACGGTTAAAGAAAAGCACCAACTTTCATTTCTTACACTTGGATATACGTGACCGCGAAGGGCTAGACGAGGTGTTTACACGTTTCGCCCCCTTTGAGGCGGTGATTAACCTGGCTGCCCGAGCGGGTGTACCCTACAGTGTAAGCGATCCATGGGTTTATTTTGAAACCAATGTCACTGGAACACTGAACTTGCTCGAGTCAAGTCGCCGTTTTGGGGTAGTGAAATTTGTGCTTGCCTCAACATCCAGTTTATATGGGGTGATGAATCCCATGCCTTTTCGTGAGGATGCGGATACCAGTCATCCCCTCTCGCCGTATGCCGCCAGCAAGAAGGCAGCGGAAACACTTTGTTACACTTATCACCATCTCTATGGCTTGGATGTGACGGTTTTCCGCTATTTTACGGTTTATGGACCAGCAGGTCGCCCGGATATGAGCCTGTTTCGCTTTTGCCAATGGATTGCAGAGGGGCGTCCTCTGCATTTATATGGCGATGGTAGTTTCTCGCGCGATTTTACCTATGTGGATGATATTGCTTATGGTACTCTTTTGGGTTTGAAGCCCATAGGTTATGAGGTCATCAACCTGGGCAGTGATCAACCCCATACCATGCGGGAAGCCATCACGATTCTAGAAAAGGTTCTCGGGAAACCGGCACAGATCGAATATCACCCTCCCCAGGCGGTGGATATGCCGGCAACCTGGGCCGATATTACCAAGGCGCGCAACCTGTTGGGTTGGGAGCCCAAAATTTCATTGGAAGAAGGCCTGAACCGTTTGGTTCAATGGTACCTGGCCGAACGGTCATGGGCCAGCCAAATCCAAACGGTATGAAACGTTTTGCCTACGTGTGGGCGAGTTGGAAAGAAGACCGCTTGCTGCGGCAGGTGGTCCGTAATACCGGTTATCTTTTTAGTGCAAACACTCTTAGCTTGGGATTGAGCCTTTATCAGGGTTTATTAGCCGCTTACTTACTCGGGCCGCAATCTTATGGGGTACTGGGGTTGGTGATCACCTTTGCGTCCAATATGAATCGTTTGCTGTCTTTTCGTATGGGTGAACCGGTTATCAAATACGTCAATCAGTACTTGGCTCAGGAACGCAAAGACCTGGCCGCGGGGATAGTAAAGTTAGCCGCGTTGACAGAAGGGGCCAGTTCAATTCTGGCTTTTTTGTTGCTGGTCTTGCTTTCGCCCCTCGCCATACGATGGTTTATCAAAGATCCCATTGCCCAACCCTGGATTCCGTTATATGGATTGGCGCTGTTGGGCAATCTCTTTACCGAGACTTCGACGGCACTTCTACAAATTGGGGGACGCTTTCGTGTTCAGGCGATTATCACATTAGTGCAAAACATGACCACTGCAGTCGGGATTACACTGGCGTTTATGATGAGATGGGGGGTGTTTGAGGTTATGCTGGCTTACTTAGCCGGCAAGATGGTTTTTGGTCTGGCCATGATGGTTATGGGGTGGCAATCTGCGGCCAGGATCCTTGGGCCGGTGTGGTGGCGGGCCCCCATGCAGCGTGTACCTGAAAAAGCGGCTCTTGGGCGTTTTGCCCTGAGCACAAACTTAAGTGGCACGGTGAACATGCTCATTCGGGATAATGAAGTATTGTGGGCGGGCCTTTTTTTGAGCAGTCTGGAAGCAGGATATTATAAATTTGCCCTGGCGTTGATGAATGTGCTCATGTTGCCCATCCTTCCGTTCATCCAAACCACTTACCCTGAGATTACGCGCTCAGTCACTCAGCGGACGTGGAAAACCCTGCGCACCCTATTACGACGCACCAGTTTGATTGCATTGGGCTGGACCACAGCCGTTGGGGTGGGGCTCGTTTTGGTGGGGCCGTGGTTCTTATCCTGGTTTAAGGATGGTGCCTACTTGCCAGCTTTTCCCCTGATCCTAGCGCTCCTAATTGGTTATGGCTTTGCGAATGTTTTTTATTGGAATCGTCCATTATTGTTAGCATTAGGTAAGCCAAATGATCCATTGATGATAACTCTGGTAGTTGGAATATTGAAAACTCTACTTATGTTTGTTTTGGTAAAACGCTATGGAGTTCTCTCGCTTGCCTTGCTTTTAAGCAGTTATTTCATCCTTTCGGTGAGTATGATAATCTGGCGCGGAATACGCGATCTCTCCCAATTGGAACGAGACCATGGTGAGGTGGTGAATGCGCATCGCCTGCTTTAGCACGTCTCAGGTCCCCTCGAGCACGGCTAATAGCATTCAGGTGATGAAAATGTGCCAGGCATTAGTACAAACTGGTCATGTGGTTAAATTATGGATACCCGGCGAAAGTTCCACTCCCTGGTCCCAACTGGCGGCACATTACGGTTTGAATCATTCTTTTGAGGTGGAGTGGATACCAAGCCGACCATGGCTCAAACGCTATGATTTTGTATATCGTGCATGGAAGCGGGCACAGGGTTGGAAAGCGGATATCGTTTATACCTGGTTGCCTCAAATCGGATTTATGGCGTTACGAGCGGGACTCCCTTTGGTTCTAGAACTTCACGACCGCCCCAGCGGACGAATCGGTCCACAACTTTTGCGGTGGGTGGTTAATCGTAATGGAGAAAAACGCTTTGCGATCATCACCCAAGCACTTTGTCGCGTTCTACGGGAGGAATTTGGGCTTAACTTCCGGGAAGACCAGGTTGTGATTGCTCCCAACGGGGTTGATCTAGAACGTTATCAGGGACTGCCTGATCCGTCGGAAGCCCGGCAGAGGCTGGGGTTGAAGGAACAGTTCACCGCAGTTTACAGCGGGCACTTTTATCCCGGGCGTGGAATGGGGCTCTTAATGGCGGTGTCGCGCAACCTCCCCCAAATTCAATTCTTGTGGGTGGGTGGACGCGATGAGGCAGTGACCTATTGGCGCAATGAAGTACGCCGACAGGGCTTAACCAATGTGATTTTAACGGGTTTTGTCGAAAATCGGGTTTTACCCCTTTATCAGGCCGCTGGCGAGGTGCTGCTGATGCCTTATGAGCGCGCAGTGGCTGGTAGCAGTGGGGGTAACTCTGCCGATATTTGCAGTCCGATGAAAATGTTTGAGTATCTAGCTTGTGGACGGGCCATACTCACAAGCGATTTGCCAGTTTTGCATGAGGTGTTGAATGATGGGAATGCACGTTTCTGCCCGCCGGAGGATGTGGAAGCCTGGACGAGAGCCCTGGATGATCTCTTTCGTCACCCGAATGTATGCGGGGTGTTAGGTCAACAGGCGCGCGTGGATGCCGAACGTTATACTTGGGTCGCGCGGGCGCATCGCATTCTGGCGAATTGGGCGTTATGACCCGAACCGCGGCATGGAGGGAAGTCTATGGTGACATCAAAGTCTACGCTCTTTTTCAATGTCTTAGGAGTCATCGGTTTGGGAGTTTGTTTGGGGGGGATCACCACCTGGGTGATGACTGGTGGTCTCGACGTTCAAGGCGTTTTAGCGTCCTCTCTATTATTTAGCCTGGCGTGGGGAACATTTTATGGATTATGGCGCTGGAGTGGGCGCGAACAGTGGTTGGGTCGAGTTATCATAGCCGCTTTCTTGGTGCGGTTAATGCTTGGGGTTGGGCTTACGTTGAGCTTGCCTCATTGGGGTTACGATACTCCTCAGCAGAACCAGGGGTATCTCTACTATGATGCCTTCAGGCGCGATCAAGAGGCGTGGGCGCTGGCAACCTCTTCTGAGCCCGTCCTCTCAGCCTTGGGTGGGCGGTATGTTTCGGATCAATATGGTGGGATGTTGGCTGTGAGTGCTTTGGTGTATCGTTACCTGAGCCCAGGGCAACACCGCCCCTGGCTTATTCTGATCCTGACGACTTGGGCAGGGGTTATTGGACTCCCCTTTTTGGCACAGGCATTAAAAAGGGAGGTTTTTCAGCGCAGTCGCCGTCTGGCGGTTATGATCTTGGCTTTTTATCCCGAGGCGCTGTTTCTAGCGGCTTCTCAGATGCGTGATCCTTTTCTCATTGCTTTTGGGAGCGTGATCCTGTGGGCGTTGTGGGATCAGGAAAGTAGGCTACAAACACGCATCGGTGGTGGGCTGTTGGCGTTGGGGGTGATGGTTTTTTTTTCCTGGTTGGCTGCAGGGGTCTGGCTGTTGGTTCTTCTTAGCGGAGGTTTGATCTTTTATCTTGCCCAGCTTAAGGTAAAGCGGGGTTGGCAGTGGGTCGGTACAGGATTAGGGGTTCTGGTGATCCTCGGGCTGGTTGCTTTTGGCGGATGGTTGGAACGGGTAGCGTTATGGGATGCCTACTTAACCCAACGCGGCTCGGGCTGGGTTCAGAAGTTATTGGGAGAATTGCCCACATTTCTTGAACTCCCATTTATTGTGGCTTATGGTGTATTTCAACCGGTCTTACCCGGAGCAATATTTGACCCCTCGCTTCCTGTTTGGAATGCGATTAGCACCTTACGAGCACTGGGGTGGTACGCTGTATTGCCATTTCTTTTCTATACCCCATGGGCATTAAGGCATGTTCGGGAGCGTTCGTGGCGATTTGTGCTTCTATGGTTAATTGGATTGGCTTGGGGTTGGACGATTCTTGCTTCCTTGCGGGCCGGGGGCGACTTGTGGGACAACCCTCGCTACCGCGCCATGTTGCTCCCAATGTTCGCGTTAACTGTGGCTTGGGTTTATCACTTAGCGCGAGAAGCGCGTGATCCTTGGTTGGGGCGATGGCTATCCGTCGAGGGTGTGGGACTGATCTTTTTTACTGAGTGGTATGTCAGTCGCACGTATCGTGTGCTTCCCCGTTTGCCTTTCTGGATGATGGTCGGTGCTATAGTGAGTTTAGCGAGTTTGATTTTAATAGGGGGGTGGTGGTGGGATCGGCGTCAGGCGAAGCGGGTGGATTCGTTAGGTGATAAACCGCCAGAAGGATGAGGCTTCAAGGTTGAGGCTGCAGTGGCGATTCCAAATAGCGTCCAAAAATAGGGCAGTGCAAACGTATCCACGCTGAAACCTTCTACCAGTAATGCGATCAAGCCCAACCAGAGTGCCCAACCTAGTGTGCGTTGTAATCCTGAAGAGGCATGTGAGAGCGAGCGTCCGGTAACCCAAAGGACATAAAGCCAAGTGATGAATAGGGAAAAGCCAACAATTCCAGTTTCAGCCAGCAGGCGCACCCATAGACTCTTCGTATTGGGAATGAAAGTCTGGCGAAACATCAGATCTTGTACTTCCGTTAATGCCCAACCGAAAGCGACCATTTTTTGAGGGAAGAAATAGCCGGCATTGCCCAAACCGACCCCGAGCCAGGGGTAATCGGCAAAAATGCGGTATCCGGTTTGCCAATATACTAAGCGTTCGGCAAAAACCAGCCGATTGGCGTAACCGGCCAGTCCTTCGGTGCGCAGGAACTCAAAACGGAAGAGGTCACGCATGCGCGGATCAAGTCGGCTTAATACGTAACCAGCACTGAAAAAGAGGCCAACATAAATACCGATTAACAAAATACCCATTCCAATGGGAATAGCTTGTCTCATAACCCAACGCGCCAGATTTAGATGGAGATGTTTTTGAAGTTGATCCCGTAGCCAGCGGATTAGTGCCAGGTGAGCACGGAGAATCACATAGGCCAGGGCGCACAAAAAAGCGAGCCAGCCCACACGAGAAAAGGAGAGAAACAGAACTGCGCCGCCAGCGAGGAGACACAGGTTTTCTACACTTAAGCCGACGATGTGGAAGCGAAACACAGACCAGCGTTTGAGGGTGGCGGCTAACCAGAGGGGCAAGTACAACAGGTTTAATTGATGTGCTAACCAAGAAGGTTCGAATGCCAAACCGGTAACGCGCTGTTCAAACAGGCGTCCGTTGGACGTTAGGTGGGATTGAATGGTGAACATCCAGGCTGGATAGCCCTTTTGGGTGTACCAGAAAAAAGCCTGCACGAACGACCAGAGGATTATGACGATTCCGCCGATTTGAATGGTCTGAAGTAGGAATTCAATGCGTTTAGAGGTGTTGAACCAGGTGGCTGTTAAGAGATAGAATGCACTGCCCACCCCTAAAGTTAGCAACGCTTCGCGAATGTTACCCCATACATTGGGGGAACGGAAGGGAGGTAGGGGAAGTGTGAGTGAGAGCAGGGAGGAAAAAAGGAGAGCGATAAAAATGAACACCAACAACGGAATAGCCTGGCGCGGCAAACGTCCCACCGGTGTAATTGTGTAGGGAAGAAACCAGACTAGAATTAATAGCCCCAGAGGAAGAGCCGCGGCAGGAGCAACAGAATGGATATTAAACCTCTGTGTAATCCAGGGAAAACTGGTTAATGGGAGCAGAAGCCCTACTGCTCCCCAAAGACCACATTGCAACCCTTGGTAAATGAAAAAAAGTTTTGCTTTCATGATGTTGCGCGGTGAAACGGAGGCAGAACTTCAATCGAAACAATACCCACAAGCAAGCCGATGAGTGCACCGGCTAACATTAAGTCATTGCGCCCGAATTGCGTAGGTTGGGTGGGTGGGGTGGCTTCCTCGACCCACTGAATTAGAAGCCCGGGGAAAAGATTTCGGCTGGCTCGGCGCTCGGCCTGAAGTTGCTGGGAAGTCTCAGTGATCAGGTTTTGAATCTCTGTGGGGGATCGCTGGTAGCACAAGGTGGGTGCTGGAGGGATGACGAGAGAGCGTTGGAGGCAACTTTCTAATGACTGCAAGTAACGCGCCAAGTGTGCTGCTTGGAGAGCGTGGGCTTGAGCGTCATTTAGTAGGGCGTTGGCCTCGCTGGCCCATAGGTTGGCGAGGTAAGCCGCCTGTTCAGCATTCGTGGTGCGCAGGCGAAGAATAAAGGCGTCTACCTGGCGCTCCACGGTACCCATACGCCGCAAATCTGCCACGGTTAGACTCAGACCCTTCGTTTGACTTTGGGCCACCACCCGGTCAAGCACCTCACCTGAGGCGATTAAGTGACCAACGGCGTTAAGCGCTTGATCCTGTTCGAACTGAGTCATCAGACCAGTTTGCGTATAGTCAATTGCGGCGCTGAAAACCGCCTGTGCTTCATAAACTGGGGGTTTAAAGGCGTGAATGGTCCAACCGCATAACGCGCCTAACAGTGCCATTAAAGAAATAATCCACCACCAGTGGAGTACTCGCTGCAATTCTTGCTGGGAGGATAATAGAAGGCGATCTTCGTAGAATGAAAACGGATGCATGGCGGCTTGTTTTATGGTTGCAAAGCCAGGGTTAAGGCGTCTTGCCAAGGGGGTAGGCTGAGATGAAAAGTGTGTTTAAAACGTTCACAGTTTAAAGCCGAAAACAGAGGCCGAATTGCGGGGGTTGGAAACTCGGAGGTTTTAGCCGGCAAAAGGTGGCGTGTTGCGCGTTGCTCCGGCTGTGGATCTAATCTCAAAATGGCTTGTGCCCAATCAAACCGGCTTGCCCAGCCATCACCGGCCAGGTGGTAGAGACCACGCTTGTCTTGGAGTTGAGCATAGGGATCTTCGCGGTAATTGGCTAACAGGTTTGCAGTAATCTCGGCCAGCATCCGCGCCCAAGTAGGGTTGCCGATTTGGTCATCCACGATGCGCAAAGTTTCTTGTTTACGGCTCCATTCCAGAACCTTGGTGACGAAACTCTCTCGGCGCAAACTATAAACCCAACTAGTCCTAAGGATTAAGTATACATCATTGATCTCTTGGATAGCCTGCTCCCCCATCCATTTGGTCATTCCATAGGTATTGAGAGGATGAGGGACGTCGTCCTCAACGTATGGGCTGCCTTTCGTGCCGTCAAAGACATAATCCGTTGAAAAGTGGATCAATACAGCGCGTACCTCTCGGGCACATTCGGCTAACACGCCAGGGGCAATGGCGTTGATTTGCCTGGCGAGATAAGATTCCTGCTCGGCTCTATCCACCGCAGTGTAAGCAGTGGCATTGTAGATAATTGAGGGCTTGATATCTCGAATCAGAGTAGGCAGGGTTTGCGGCTGGCTAAGATCAATTTGGGGATAATCCAACGCAACGATCTCGCCCAGGCAGGCCAGGGCTCGGCGGGCTTCCCATCCCAGTTGTCCTAAGTGTCCAAGAAGCAGGATGCGCATCCTCACCGAGGTGACTCTTCAAGGAGTCGGATTAGATAGGCTCCATAGCCATTGTTTGCCATGGTTTGGGCTTGTTCGCGAAGTTGCTCTGCGGTGATATACCCCATGCGATAGGCAATTTCCTCAGGGCAGGAGATCATTAGCCCTTGGCGTTCTTCAACGGTTTGGACAAAGTTGCTGGCTTGAAGCAATGCTTCGTGAGTCCCGGCATCTAGCCAAGCAATACCACGTCCCAGGACTTCAACCTTAAGTTGACCCTTTTCTAGATAAATGCGATTTAAGTCGGTGATCTCAAGTTCACCACGCGCAGAAGGCTGAAGGGTTTCAGCATACTCTACAACATGATGGTCATAAAAATAGATGCCCGGCACAGCCAGGTTGGAGCGCGGTTTTTTGGGTTTTTCCTCAATGCTCAAGGCACGTCCGTCCCTGTCAATTTCCACGACGCCATAACGCGTAGGATCATTGACCGGGTAGGCGAAGATGACCGCGCCTTCTTGCACTTGAGCCGCACTTTGGAGCAGACGAGCCAGCCCGCGCCCGTAGAAAATGTTGTCGCCGAGGATAAGCGCACAAGGTTCACCGGCGATAAACGAACGTCCAATCAAAAAAGCCTCGGCTAAACCGCGCGGTTCGGGCTGTTCGGCATACTGAAAGCGCAACCCCCATTGTGCCCCGTTGCCGAGCAAGCGTTCAAATAGAGGCAGATCCTGAGGTGTACTGATAATCAGAATGTCACGAATCCCTGCTAGCATCAGCATGGAAAGAGGGTAATAGATCATTGGCTTGTTGTAGATCGGGAGGATCTGTTTGCTAATGGCTCGTGTGATTGGATAAAGGCGGGTGCCTTTACCCCCGGCCAAAATGATCCCTTTCATGGTTTTACTCCTCGGGAAGCATAATTGTTTTCTAGCCAGGCTTGGAAATCAGGCCGTTTGAGGATGGCAGATACCCAATCGAGATGATTTAGATACCAAAGCACTGTCTTGCGTAACCCGCTTTCTAGTGTTTCGCGGGGCTGCCAGCCAAGTTCATGCTGAATTTTGCCTATATCCATTGCGTAGCGACGGTCGTGACCAGGCCGGTCGGCAACAAAACGAATCAGGTTGCGGTGAGGTCGGTATGGGGATTCGGGACGTAGATCGTCCAGTAGATCACAAATCGTGTGAACAATGTGTAAATTTGTGGGTTGATTATTGCCACCGACATTATAGGTTTCGCCTGGTTTGCCTTGTCGCAGGACCCGGTGAATAGCATCGCAATGATCCTCTACATAAAGCCAATCGCGAATCTGCTGTCCATCTCCATAGACAGGCAAAGGCTTCCCTTGTAGGGCGTTTAGGATCATTAGAGGGATTAGTTTCTCCGGAAACTGGTAAGGACCATAATTATTGGAGCAGTTGGTGATGGTCATCGGTACCCCATAAGTGTGAGCGTAGGCGCGCACTAGATGATCGCTGGATGCTTTAGAGGCGGCATATGGAGAGTTCGGAGCGTAGGGGTTCGTCTCACGGAACGGGGGATCATGTGGCTCAAGGGAACCGAAAACCTCATCTGTGGAGACGTGATGGAAGCGGCACCGTTCCAAGGGAACAATCTTATCCTCTATCCATGCTCTGCGTGCGGCTTCCAGCAGTGTAAACGTGCCAACAATGTTGGTCTGGATAAATTGAGCCGGACCGAGGATGGAGCGATCTACATGCGATTCGGCGGCAAAATGCACAACAGTATCTATCTCATATTGGATAAATAAGTGGTAAACCAGATCGGAATCGCAGATATCGCCACGGATGAAGATATGCCTATGCTCATCCGGCAGATCACGCAGATTCTCCAAACTGCCGGCATAGGTCAGAAGATCGAGGTTGATAATTTGCACCTCAGGCTCGTGACGTAAGAGGTAACGCACGAAGTTTGAGCCAATAAATCCGGCACCGCCTGTAACCAGTACTCGTTGCATCGTTATCTTTGCCTCTCCAAGTTAGTCAAAAAGATCGGCTTCGGAAAGAAACTTCCCCTGCGCATCTTTTTCGGATAGCAAGGGAGGCTGATGGTCAATGAGCGGCCACGCAATGCTAATCTGGGGATCATCCCACCGTAGCGTACGCTCACCCAGAGGGTTGTAGAAGTCGGTGGTTTTGTAGTGGACCTCAGCCCATTCGCTCAGGACGTAAAAACCGTGGGCAAAGCCAACCGGAATCCAAAGTTGAAGGTGGTTCTCAGCCGAAAGAATCACCCCCACCCATTTACCAAAAGTGGGGGAACTTTTACGAAGGTCAACAGCGACATCAAAAATTGTGCCTGCGACTGCTCTGACTAATTTGCCCTGCGGGTTTTGAATCTGGTAATGCAAACCACGCAGGATACCCTGACGCGATCCCGAGTGGTTATCTTGTACAAAGTGAGTGGGCAATCCGGCTGAAGCAAACTTCTGCGCTTGGAATACTTCCATAAAAAAGCCGCGCGCGTCGCTGAAAACCTGGGGTTCAATGACAATGACGTCGGGGATCGAAGTGGGTAAGAAGCGCATGTTGGATGAATTCTCGATGCTGTTATTGTGCGATAGGATTATACCAAAATTGCAATTGCTCCTGGTAAATAGAAAGCCGCTACTGGTTTCCCGTAGCGGCTCGTGCGGTCCAAGAGATAAGAGTTATTCCTCCTCGTCACCGGGGAGGAATTCCTCTTCTTCCATATCCGTTTCGTGAACGTGGCCATGACGTAGTTCTTCCTCAGTTGCCTCGCGCAGGTCAACGACCTTAACATCAAAGACCAGTTCCTGGCCGGCAAGGGGATGATTGAAGTCAAGAGTAACGGCCTCCTCGTCCACGCCAACAATCGTGGCATGGAGAATATTTCCTTCCATATCGCGCACTTCCAACTCCACCCCCGAGACCAGGGGGATTTGGGGAGGAAATTCTTCCTTGGGAATGCGCATAATGGCGTCGGGGTCTACCTCGCCGTAGCCGTCGCGGGGTTGTACAACAATGTGCTTCTCGTCCCCAACCTGCAAGCCGTACAGTTCGCGTTCGAGACCAGGGATGATATTACCGTAGCCTTGTAGGAAGACAACCGGATTGGACTCGTCGGAAGAGTCCACAACGGTACCGTTGACGCTGAGAGTATATGCCAGAGAAACGACAACGTCATCGGCGATTTGGGTGGGTTTGGGTGTAGGATTCAACTTTTTACTCCGTTCTAGATTTCATGCGTTTGAGGGGCATGAATTTTGTAAATTATACCATTAATCTCATCCTTCAAGTAATTTCTACCACCTCTAATTCAATACCACATTTTAGGTACGCTTGGTAGAGCGGTTCGCATTGTTCAGGAGATAAATTACTTACCACCAAGCGCAACGAGAATCGACCATCGGGCAACGTGTTGTTGACTGAACGTAAGATATTCCCGCCAGCCTGAGAAACAAGGCTGGCCAAACGGGCTAATGTGCCGGGGCGATTGGCTTGTGCACTGCCCAGTAATTGAATAGTGGTCCATTGGAGTGTATCGTTGGTGATTCCAACACGATCCAGGGTTTGTGAGACTTCTTGCAGCCGAATGGCGCCGCTACCGAGAGCAGCGTAGAAATCCTCTAAACTGGCACAGGCAAGTTGTTCCAACAAATTATCTACCCGCGTTGGTTCTAAGGCTTGCACGTCCTCAAGAGCCAATAATCCTCGTTCTTTGAGCAATTGCTTGGCAATTTGACGCCCCTTCTCGGCACTACGTTTAAGCGCCTCAGTCACCAGCACGCCACGTAACAGGCGCGCGGTGGATGGGTTGCTAAAGGCCAACCATTCTTCGGAGGGCGACAGGCGGTTGTTACCGGTGATCACTTCGACGATGTCACCAGGTTGAATATGATCTGAGAGGCGAGCAAGATTGCCGTTGACTTTAACAGCGCTGATTTTATCCAGAAGAAATTCCTGTTGGATAGACGCAATAGCATCCAGGACGGTGGAACCCTCGGGCAAGAAGCGCGCGCTTCCACTAGGGGTGAAAATTTCAATCGGGCGGTAATGGCTGATATCCTTGCCCTGTTTCAACGCATAGACGACGCCCCAATGGTTTTCTTCTTCCATCTCTCGCGTCGCGATAGCCACTTCGATGGCGCCCAAGTCGGGCAGCCAGGCCGTGATCTGAAGCGCACGGTAGCCGTTCTGAGGACAAGCGATGTAGTCATCGAAGCGATTCTGGTCTAGATAAGGGCCGAGGAAGCGGTTGACTTTGGACAATAATTGATAGCATTCTGACTCATCCTGACTTTCCACCACCAACCGGAACGAGACCAGGTCATTGACAGCCATGAAAGAATCCATGGAGGCTCGGCGTGCCCGTGCCATTCGGCGCAACTTTTGCCAAGTTTGCCAGTATCCATTAACGGTCAATTCCACGCTTCCGCTGATCCCGCTGTCTTCCATGAGGTTGCCAAGTTGTTCCATCATGGGATGGATAAATGAGAGATCTAGGCGGGGATCGGCGTCTATTTTCTCTTTGACAAACGCGTAGGTTTCGGGATCAGCATATGGGAAAGCCAGATCTTCAAGCCACCGCCGCCAGCGATAGCAATTTAAAATGCCCGCCAGTTTGCCGTAGGCGCGAATCACCTCTAAAGCCTTTTGCTGGCGTTTGTGTTCTGGCATGTGATGAAGCGTTAGAAGATTGTGGCTTTTATCGGCCAATTTGACCAGGTAAACGCCGGGGTCGCGAAATTGGGCCAGTTTACGCAGGGTTTCAATCTCCCGCGTTCGTCCATCACGGGGACTGCTGATTTTAGTTACCCCATCTACAATGTACGCCACTTCTTCGCCAAGCGGGCCAGGAAAGCGTTCCCGGATGGCGTCTAATGTTTCGCCCTGATCTTCCACCGCGTCGTGAAGTAAAGCAGCGATGGTCCAGGCTTCGCGGCCAATGAGTTTATCCAAGAACCCTGCTACCCACACGCAATGGGTTTCAAAATAGGGCTCGCCGCTCAAGCGATATTGGCCCTTATGGAGTTCTTGTCCCCATGCATAGGCTTCGGCAATAGCCGGGGTGCGCGGGATAAACTCTCCCGGCGCAAATTCATCCTCCAACCGGGGACGAATATCTTTGACCAGGGTTATAGTGACCTTAGCAACCATAACGTGTTTTTTAGCATTTTGAATCAATTTTAACGTCTTTATAACCCTTATGCCAAGATCGTGGCGTTAACGCGAAACCATAGAATAAGCCGTGCGCTCCTCCGAACGATCTGTAGCGGGGGGTGGAGTGGGTGAAAGGGATGTAATTTGTTCGCGCAGGTCAGGGGTCATGTGGATGTCCAGGGCTTTTAACACCCCCTCCAACTGATCAAGATTCCGAGCACCGATGATCGGCGCAGTTACTGCGGGGTGGCTGGCAACCCAGGCAACGGCTAATGCGGCCGGCTCATACCCGTGGGCTTGGGCGAATTGGGTGAAACGTTCTGCAACGTCATACATCCAGGCTTCCCCATAGCGCGTGCGATACATGGGATTTTCGACCAGACGTCCCTTTTCAGGCTGGCGACTAGTCCCATATTTGCCACTTAACAAACCGCCTCCGAGAGGACTGTAGGGCACCACGCCCAAACCCTCGGCTTGAGCCATGGGCAGAATCTCCACCTCGACTTGGCGTTTGACCAGGTTATACATGGGTTGGATGCAGGCCAATGGTGTCCAGCCGCGGCGTTCAGCAATGCCCAAGGCTTTTTCAATCTGCCAGGCGGCGAAGTTGCTCACTGCCGGGTAAATAATTTTGCCCTGGCGCACAAGGTCTTCCAAACCGCGCAAGGTTTCTTCGAGGGCGGTAACGTCATCAAAGTGGTGAATGTAGTAAATGTCAATATAATCAGTATTGAGGCGTTTGAGGCTGGCTTCAACCGCAAGGCGCAAGTGGCGGCGTGAGGCACCGCGGGCGTTAACATCGGGTCCGGTTGGAAAGAAGGCTTTACTGGTTATAATCACCTCATCACGATGACCCGCGATCAGGCGTCCAAGAATGACCTCTGATTGACCGCCAGCGTAAATGTTTGCCGAATCGAAGAAGTTGATGCCGACATCGCGGCAGCGCCGATATATCGCGACAGATGTTGCTTCATCCGCCTCGTTGCCAAAGGTCATTGTGCCGAAGCACAACTTTGAAACCTTGATTCCGGTCTTACCCAGAAAGCGGTATTCCATGGCTTTAACTCCCAGGAACAAATAGATGATTGCTTCATTTTAACCCTTTTCATCCAAGCGGGAGAGTTATGATGTCTGAGATAAAAATTCACCGCGGGCAAAGTTATCCCTTGGGAGCGACGATTCACGATGGAGGGGTTAATTTCTCGCTCTTTTCGATGAACAGCACTGCGGTAGACCTTTTGCTCTTTGACAACCCCGAGGATGCTGAACCCTCGCACGTGATTCGGTTGGATCCCCAGGAACATCGTACGTTTGCCTACTGGCATGTCTATGTGCATGGGATCGGACCCGGCCAGATCTATGCATATCGAGTATTTGGCCCCCACGATCCTGAGCGCGGCCATCGCTTTGACCCCAGCAAGTTGCTGTTAGATCCTTACGCCCGGGTGATTGTTAATACCGAACATTACCGCCGTGAGGCCGCATTACAACCAGGCGGGGATTGGGGCCACATGCTGAAGTGCGCGGTGATGGATCCCCGCGGCTACAATTGGGAGGGCGATCAACACTTACGTCTGCCCTACGCTCAGACGGTGATCTACGAACTTCATGTCGGTGGCTTTACCCGCCATCCGTCATCCGGCGTGGCGGCGGAAAAGCGTGGGACGTATGCAGGATTGATCGAAAAGATCCCCTATCTAAAATCGCTAGGGATCACCGCAGTAGAACTAATGCCGGTACAACAGTTCGATGAGCAGGATGCACCCCCCGGGTTGACGAATTATTGGGGTTATAGCCCGGTGGCCTTCTTTGCACCTCACCGTGGGTATAGTTCACGCAAAGATGTCCTGGGCCCGGTGGATGAATTCCGGGATATGGTTAAGGCAATGCACCATGCAGGGATTGAGGTTATCTTGGATGTGGTCTTCAATCATACCGCTGAAGGCGATCATCGTGGGCCGGTATTCGGATTAAAAGGACTTGAGAACAGCATTTACTATATGCTTGATCCTCACGACCCATCGCAGTATCTGAATTTTAGCGGTTGTGGGAATACCCTCAATGCCAATAATTCGATTGTACGGCGGCTAATTTTGGATGCTTTGCGTTATTGGGTGCAGGTGATGCACGTAGATGGATTTCGCTTTGATTTGGCCTCGGTTATGGCACGGGACGAAGATGGACAATTGCTCAAGAATCCGCCCATTTTGTGGGAAATCGAAACTGACCCCGTCCTCGCGGGCACCAAGATTATTGCCGAGGCGTGGGATGCGACAGGACTTTATCAAGTCGGTACGTTCATTGGTCACCGTTGGGCAGAATGGAATGGGCGCTTTCGCGACGATGTGCGTCGCTTTATGCGAGGAGATGAACGAACGATTTGGGATTTTGCCAATCGTCTCATAGGCAGTCCGGATCTATTCCGCCAACCCGATCGCGAACCCAATCGTAGCATCAACTTCGTCACCTGCCATGATGGATTCACCCTGAATGATTTGGTCTCATATAACCACAAGCATAACGAAGCCAATTTAGAAGACAACCGGGATGGTATTGAGGAAAACTTCTCATGGAATTGCGGGGTTGAAGGCCCTACCGATGATTCCCAGGTGGAGCGCTTACGTCAGCGGCAGATTCGTAATTTTCTGGTTGCGTTGCTGATTGCTCAAGGTACGCCAATGCTTTTGATGGGGGATGAGGTGCGGCGCTCTCAACGTGGCAATAATAATGCCTATTGTCAGGACAACGAAATATCCTGGTTGGATTGGCAACTTCTGGAACGAGAGCGAGGTTTATGGCGCTTTGTGCAAACGCTGGTGGCTTTTACGCAATCTTACCATATGTTTCGTGAGGAATCGTTCTGGGCACGCAAGCCAGGTGAAAACACCCCGCGTCTTGCCTGGCATGGGGTCAAACGCAATCAACCGGATTGGCGTGAGATCTCTCATGCCTTGGCGTTGGAACTGTGTTTGCCTGAAGCAGGGGAACATGTTTATGTGGCGTTCAACGCCTATTGGGAAGCACTAACCTTTGAATTGCCCTGGTTACCTTCCGATCAGCGCTGGCATCGGTTCGTAGATACTAGCCTTGCCAGCCCCGAGGATATCTGCGACCTGCATCAATCACCACCTGTTGTATCCCTAACCTATACGCTGGAAGGGCGCAGTAGCCTTATCCTTGTGGCTTTGCCGGTGCATAGATCTGGGCATTAAATCCATCAATCTAGCCGATGCAATCCGGCACGATGGGCGGCTTCTACAGCCTGTCGGTATTCTTCTGCTGTGATGCGGCGGTTGATCTCAGGGTATAGATGTGCTCGATAGGTTGGATAGTATTGATCCATAATGTTAAGATAGGTGTTGGGCGATATTTCCTGGGCCAGAAAACGGACGATTTGCTCAGTGCCAGCAAGATTGTTGGGCAAAACCAAATGGCGAACCAGCAAACCGCGCACCGCAATCCCATTCGCATCCAGTTGCAAATCACCCACTTGTCGATGCATTTCACGCACGGCCGCTTGATTGACCTGCGGATAGTTGGGGATGCGTGAATAACGTTTGGCAATTTCGGGATCGGCGTATTTCATATCCGGCATGTAAATATCAATGACCCCATCAAGCAGGCGTAAACTTTCCATTGAATCGTAGCCGCCGGTGTTATAAACCAAAGGAAGGCGTAACCCGGCTTGAGCGGCAATAAGAACTGCAGCCAGAATTTGTGCCACTACATGGCTGGGAGAAACCAGGTTGATATTGTGGCAGCCCAGATGTTGGAGCCGAAGCATGATCTCGGCCAATTCCTCAGGCTCGACCTCTTGCCCTTCGTCAGTTTGGCTGATCTCGTAATTTTGGCAGTACTGACAACGTAAATTACACCGCGTGAAAAAGATGGTGCCAGAGCCGCGCCAACCGCGCAGAGGGGCTTCTTCCCCAAAATGGGGTCCGTAACTGCTGACTTTGGCTTTTTCGCCTGTGCGGCAGACGCCTAATTGCCCTGCACGGCGGTTGACGCCACAAGCCCAAGCGCACAAATCACAGGCTTCAAGATGGGCGTAGGCGAGTTCAACCCGCCGTTTGAGTTCACCGCTTGCCAAGAGGTAAAGATAAGCGGGTTGGAACGCCATTGGCGCAGGAAGATTAGACGCCTAAGTATGCTGCCTTGACCATTGGATTTTCAGCGACCTCTTTAGCTGTGCCTGAGAGCACAAGGCGCCCGGTCTCGAGCACGTAAGCGCGGTGTGCAATGGAAAGTGCCATATGAGCATTTTGTTCAACCAGGAGAATACTGGTGCCTTGTTGATTGATTTCCTGAATGATGCGGAAAATTTCTTCGACCAGAATGGGGCTGAGACCCATGGATGGCTCATCCAAGAGCAGCAAGGTGGGGCGACTCATCAGGCCGCGACCCATTGCCAACATCTGTTGTTCACCACCGGAAAGGGTGCCCCCTAACTGATTAATGCGTTCCTTCAAGCGTGGAAAGGATGTAAAGACCCGTTCCATGGTGCGCTGAATCTCATTGGGATCGTTTCGGGTGTAGGCACCCATGAGCAGGTTCTCGCGTACTGTTAGGGGAGCGAAAATCTTGCGCCCCTCAGGAACATGGCTAATGCCCATTTTGACGATTTCCTGGGCCGGGGTGTTAGTAATATCGCGCCCTTTATAGCGGATGTAACCAGTGCGGGTGCGGAGCAGGCCCGAGATGGTGCGTAGGGTGGTGGACTTTCCTGCTCCATTTGCGCCAATCAGCGTAACGATTTCACCTTCGTCAACATGAAAGGAAATACCCTGGAGGGCATGAATGGCCCCGTAGTAAACGTTGAGGTTATGGACTTCAAGCAGCATGGGTGACTCCTTTCCCTAGGTAAGCCTCAATGACCAAGGGATTTTCCTGAATCTCCTTGGGGGTGCCCCGGGCAATCACCTGACCAAAATCCATGACTGTGATCCACTCGCAAATTCCCATGACCACTCGCATTTGATGTTCAATCAGCAAGATGGTCAGGTCAAATCGCTCACGAATGAAATGGATTAAGTCCATCAATTCGATGATCTCACGTGGATTCATGCCTGCAGCCGGTTCGTCCAAGAGCAAGAGTTTGGGATTGCAGGCTAGAGCACGGGCAATCTCAACCCGACGCTGTTCACCATAGGGAAGGTTTTTAGCAATTTCGTTGTGGATGCGATCCAGTTGAAAGATGCTCAAAAAATCGAGAGCCTGTTCGGTTAATTCCTTTTCTCTCATATTAAAACGTGGAGTACGCAGGAGGCCATCGGTCAGTGTGTAACCACAATGGGGGTGGTAAGCAATCCGCACGTTATCCAGCACAGTCAGATTAGGAAAGAGTCGAATGTTCTGAAAAGTGCGGGCGATACCCATGCGGGTGATCTCGTGAGGTTCCAAGCCAACAATATTCGTTCCGTTAAAAAATATCTCCCCACTGGTGGGTACATACAGCCCGGTGATCATATTGAACACCGTTGTCTTTCCAGCGCCGTTGGGGCCGATTAATCCCACCAATTCACCCTGTTTCAGGGTCAGGTCGAAATTACGCACAGCGGCCAATCCACCAAAAAATTTTGTGAGGCCGCGAATTTCAAGGACGGTAGGTTTGCTTCCGTTGGGCTTCATCTCCATGGGCTACTCCTTTCAAGCTGCGCGTTCATGAGCGGGTTCAGGATGGGATCGTGGGGTGGGGGTGAATTCTGGCCCTTTGAGAAAGCCCCACTCCACAGAACCGAGCAGCCCTTGAGGGCGGATTAACATCAGCAGTAGCAAGGTAATCGGATAGAGCACAAAGCGCCACGTAGGAGCTTCGGTGCCCATTTGGCTCAGAAGCACTCGCAGCATCCCTTCCAGGAAGAAGATCCACCCAAAGGTGGCTGTGATAGTGCCGGTCATGCTGCCCAAGCCGCCGAAAACCACGATGATTAAGGGGTTGAAGCCCGCCAGGAAATCGAACGTTCCCGGACTGAGGAATCCGATGTAGTGGGCGTAAACGGCACCTCCTATGCCGGCAAAGAAACTCCCCACCACAAAGGCAAATAATTTTGCCCCGGCGACGTCAATCCCCATGGCTTTAGCTGCCACCTCGTCTTCGCGCACGGCAACCAGAGAACGCCCGGTACTGGAATGAATAAGATTACGCATAATGATGATGACCAGCATCATGAAGAAAAAGGCCGAGAACCAGGTGGTGAGTTTGGGAATACCGATCATGCCGCGTCCCCCCTTCATCTCTGGGAAGGGCAAGATGGTATCCGAGTTAACCATGAGGGTGTTGACCACAATGGTGAATCCCAAGGTGGCGATACCAAAATAATCGCTTCCCAAGGTTAGCACGGGCAGACCAAAAAGGAAGGAAATCTGTGCCGCGAAGATGCCGGCCAGGATAACCGCTAGGAAATAAATAACCTGTTGCGCTGCAGGGGTATTGAGGGGCCCTGGTTCACCCGCTGTACCTAATAGAGGGGTGATCAGAGGGTTTAGTTGATTACCCAGGTATACTGCAGCTGCGCCTGCGACGAGGGCACCGATCAGATAAAGAGTAAAGGAAGAGAGCACTGGGATTCCGCGGAATCGCTGGAGCCATTTATTGATGGCGATTAATACCAGAGTACCCAACAGGGAGCCAAAACCCAACACCAAAAGTCCCCGTGCATCGCCATTAATCCAGCGATAGGTGATGTCTGCGGCGGCGTAGGCGCCGATGCCGTAGAAACCCCACTGTCCCAAACTGAATTGGCCGTTGAACCCATAGATCAGGTTCAGTCCCAAAGCGACCATGGTCATGGCACAAGCCTGAAAGAGCAGTCCATTATCAAAGTTATTGAGAAGGCGGAAACCATTGATATCCGTTAAGGCTAGTTGCACCACCGCAAACGCCCCTATCAGGCCGGCAATCTTTACCCAAATAGAGGGGCGGGCAAGCACCCATATTAGCCCGTAGAGATAGGCCATGATGGCGATAATTTTGACCAGGGAACCGAGTAGAAATCCCAATTCCATAATGGGTTCTCCTTAGGCTTTTTCTTTTTCGGGTTCGCCAAAGATGCCGGTTGGGCGAAGCAAGAGCACGACAATCAGAATTGTAAAAGCTACGGCATCGCGCATTGGGGTGGAGATATAACCCATAGTCATTGCCTCGGCCTGTCCCATGATCAAAGCCCCAACGAAAGCCCCTGGAATGCTGCCAATACCACCTAGCACGGCGGCAACAAAGGCTTTCAGACCCGGCAAGATGCCTAGCTGGGTCCAGATAAGGCTATATGCGATGGCGTAGAGCACACCTCCGGCGCCAGCAAAGGCGGCCCCAACCGCAAAGGTGAAAGAAATGACCCGGTCCACATCAATACCCATTAACCGGGCGGCCTGACGATCGTAAGAACAGGCTCGCATCGCGATACCGATTTTGGTGCGGCGGACCAGGTATTGTAAAAAGAGTTGGATAAGAAGAGAGACCCCGATGATAATGAGGAAAATGTTCGAGAATGTAATACTGTTCTCTGGCGCTTGTTGTCCGGGTAGAACGCGGTGAATGCCATCTTTGATATACCAGGCAACAACTTCAAAGGGCCGTTCGTAGGGGATAAAACGAGGCGAGAAAACGAAGTTTAACGCTCCGTAAAATTCCAGGAAGAAGGAAACGCCAATGGCGGTAATCAACGCCGAAATGCGAGGGGCATCGCGGAGGGGCTTGTAAGCCACGCGTTCAATGGTAACGGCCAGGATCATGCAAACAACCATGGAAAGCAGGATCACAGTTATTGCACCGATGATAACCCCAAGCCCAGGATCCAAGGTTGGAAAGACAGCATTAGGCCATTGATGCAAGCGATATTTGGCTACTGCGTAGAAACTGGTGAAAGCCCCAACCATGAAAACGTCGCCATGGGCAAAGTTGATCAATTTGACAATACCATAAACCATGGTATAGCCCAAGGCAATCATGGCATAGACGAATCCTAATTGCAACCCACTGATAAAGATTTGGGCAAACAGAGTAGGGTTTTTGAATAAGTTGACACCGAGGATATAAAGAACCAAGAGGCCTAAAAGGGCAAAGAAACCTCTACCAACCCATAGTAAAGGTTGTCGACGATGATAAACAACCGGGGTTGAGGATGTTGACACATTTTGCATAGGTTCTGGGCTCCCACTCCTAATCTTGCAGCATGCGGGGGGCGACCAAGTTTATTGATATGGCGCCCCCCTGCTTTGCTTCAGACTTAAGAGACGTGACTCATGGATTGACAACCGTTTCGAACTTGACAGCGCCATCCTTGACGGCGAGGATTACGGCGGACTTGATCGGGTTATGATTGGCATCGAAGGTGATTTGGCCCGAGACGCCGTTAAACTTAATTTTCTCCAAAGTGTCTTTCACCTTGGCGGTGTCGGTTGTACCAGCCTGATTGATAGCTTCTAGGAGCAGATTAGTGGCATCATAGGCCAACGCGGCGAGCGCATCGGGAACCTTGGGATTGCCGTTTTCATCCTTGTATTTCTCGCCATAGGCCTTGCGGAAGTTCTGAACTTCGGGGCGTGGATCATCCGGCGAGTAGTGGTTGGTGAAATACCCACCATCTGCTGCGGCCAGATCCAAATCGGCAGAATCCCAACCATCGCCACCGACAAAGGGCACATTGATTCCCTTTTCCTTAGCCTGTTTGGTGACCAGGTTAACCACGTTGTAGTAATCAGGTAGATAAACCACATCCGGTTTTGCCTCGGCCACCTGCGCCAGAATGGCGGAGAAGTCCGTATCTTTAGCGGTGTAGGTAGCCTTGCCGACAATCTCGCCGCCCAGAGCGGTAAAGGCCTTTTCAAACTCTTCAGCCAAGCCCTTCACATAGTCGTTGGCCTGGTCCAGCATGATGAAAGCCTTCTTGGCACCCAGTTTTTCCCAAGCGAACTTGGCGCCAACCTGTCCCTGGAAGGGATCAATGAAACAGGCGCGGAAGATGTAGGGTTTCACCTTGCCCTGACTGTCAACGGTGACATTGACATTAGTTGAGGTGGGGCTGATTTGGATGACACCCTTCGCATTGGCAATTTCAGAGACGGGGATAGAGGCTTTTGAGCAGACTTCACCGATGATGAATTTTACGCCATCCTGGTCAATTACCTTGTTCGCCGCGTTGACGGCTGGATCAGGGGTGCACTGGCTATCCTCGACGATGGGCACGATCTTCATGCCTAAGACACCGCCTTTGGCATTCCACTCGTCAATAGCCATTAGAGCACCATCGCGGGTAGAGACACCAAACGTTGGTACTGGGCCTGAGAGGGGTGCAAGAATGGCGACTTTTAGTTCCTTGGGCTGGGCTGCGCCACCGCCTCCAGGGGCGCAGGCAGTTAGGATAACTGCCAATAGCAAAATGATAGATAGAAACTTAACCGAGCGCATACTCTCCTCCTATGGCTTTAGATTTATCGCAAGTACAACGAGGTTGGGGATGTTAAATTTGGAAAATCATCTTGACTAAGCGTAAGCCAACCACCTCCTTTGACTCAAAAAATTTGAGTGCAACGCCTTTATTTTTAGACTTACAGGGGCTGGAATGAAATGATTGTATTGAGATGGCTTGTAACTCAAGGGGGTTAATTGCGCACAATAATAGGTGAGCCTCTGGGATTTGTCAAGAGTTTGAGGATAAACTTGTGAAGAATATAAATATATTCTAGCGCTTTTGCTTGACAAAGGCAAGATTGTGCACTAATATCAAAAATCATTATCCCCCAAGAAACTGATCTTTAATTTAGGGAGAGCCAACATGTTACCCAGGTTCTTCTTTCGGCCGGGAGTTATTGCTACCTTTTTGATCCTTCAGGTTGTTCCGTTGGTTTTATACCCTGCTGCCTCGTTTGATCCTGCTTCGCAGGAATGGTGGTTACCAGTGGTGCTAGCCGTCTTGGCTCTAATCGGAGCGATTCAGATCCTGCGCCGTAGTCTTGCTCCTTGGCCGTGGTATCTGATTTCGTTTTCGCAGGGTTTCAATATCATTAGCCGGCTAATGCTAGTGCTCTCTCGCGGCACAGTGAATGTCAATGGCGTTCAGGTGTTTAATGCGCCTTACGTGCTTATGACAATCATTGCCATGCTGCTCTCGGCCTTTTTGATCTGGTATACTGATTTGCCCGAGGTGCGCATGGTTATGTTGGGGGGTGTAAAACAGAAAGAAGTGTGAGTTTCCTCGCATAGGGAATAAAAAGACGCGGGTGTTGGCCCGCGTCTTCGTTTTTGAGCCATTAATCGTTCTCGCTGGGAACGCCGACGATACGGTCGATGCGCTCCAGCACGTCATCGGTAAGTTTTTCCACGGCTTCTGCTGCACCTAGATTCTCATCCAATTGTTCCAGGCGTGTTGCTCCGGTAATGACGCTGGAAACCTCTTTACGGCGGAGGATCCAGGCAATGGCCAATTGAGCGGGGGTGATTCCGAGTTCTTTGGCTAGGTCGGTCAACTGGCGCACTTTTGCGATGCGCTCGGGGGTGATCATGTCTCGGATCCACGCCATATCGGGAAGCGAAGCGCGACTACCTGCGGGGATCCCCTCGTTATATTTGCCGGTGAGGATACCGTAGGCAAGTGGGCTCCAGGTGGTCAAGCCGATCCCCAACTCATGGCATACCGGCGCCAGGTCTTCTTCTACCCGGCGGCGATGGAACAGGTTGTATTGAGGTTGTTCCATGGTCGGGGGAATTAATCCGTATTGACGGCATATACCATATACCTGAGTGATTTGAGCGCCGCGCCATTCCGAAGTACCCCAATAGAGCACCTTGCCTTGATGAACCAAATCGTCCATGACCCGTGCAACTTCTTCCAGGGGCGTATCTGGGTCGTAGCGATGACAGAAGTAAAGGTCTACGTAGTCCGTGCCCAGGCGACGTAATGAGGCGTGGATAGACTCCATGACGTGTTTCCGGGAAAGGCCACGCCCGTTGGGTCCAGGCATTGTGGGCCAGAATACCTTGGTGGAGATAACCAGGGCTTCACGGGGCAAGTCTTTAATGGCTTTGCCCATAACAATTTCGGCTTGGCCGTTGGCGTAAACGTCGGCATTGTCAAAGTAGTTAATGCCGTGGTCATAAGCGGCATGGATCAGGTCAATGGCCGTTTTTTCGTCAATTTGATGGCCAAAGGTGACCCACGCACCCAGCGAAATTTCGCTGACTTTCAGACCCGAACGTCCTAAACGTCGGTAATGCATAAATACCTCCTTAAGTTTGTTGTTTATTTGGGATTTTACTCATTCTTCGGCTCGACCTCGTCGTTACCTTGTCCTATCCCAAGAGGTTTCCACTTCGTGGGGTCGGCGCGTAAGCGATGGATACCTCCGCCACGGCGATGCAACTGGTCAAATCCTTCAGGTTTTATGAACATCTCTTCGCCATCGAGCAGGGCGGTGATGCCTTTCTGACCTGGTTCAGGGCGTTTGTTCTGGCAGTAAACGCAGGTTTTAGGATCATGGGGTTTATAGTCTAAAGGTTCCTCATAGGTGGTAATGTAGCCTTCATAGTTGCGTAAAACAATTTTGTGATCGGACATGCTAATGAGGTAGTTGGGCATGACCGGGATTTTCCCCCCACCCCCCGGTGCATCCACCACGTAGGTGGGGACGGCATAGCCAGAGGTGTGTCCTCGTAAACCCTCAATGATCTCAATCCCCTTGGCGACCGGGGTGCGGAAGTGGCCAGCTCCTTCTACTAAATCGCACTGGTAGAGGTAATACGGACGCACACGAATTCGTACCAAATCATGCACCAGTTTGCGTTGAACATGAACACAATCGTTGATACCTGCCAGCAACACTGACTGATTCCCTAATGGGATGCCAGCACGGGAGAGGCGATCGCAGGCTTCTGCAAGTTCTTTGGTGATCTCGTTGGGATGATTGACATGAATGTTCATCCATAGCGGATGGTATTTTTCCAACATGGTGCAGAGTTCTTCGGTGATGCGCATCGGTAAAAATACCGGGACGCGGGTTCCAATACGGATGATCTCAACATGTGGGATTTCACGCAGTTTCTGGAGCAATTCCTCCAGCAGGCGGGGAGCTAGGGTGAGGGGATCACCACCAGAGAGAAGGACATCGCGCACTTGCGGGGTGTGGCGCAAGTAATCCAATTGCATTTCGAATTCGCTGCGTGAGAAGGTAGCGCTAGGATCACCGACAATGCGTGACCGCGTACAATAGCGACAGTACGAAGCACATTGCGTGGTCACTAGCATCAACACGCGATCGGGATAGCGGTGTACCAACCCGGGTACCGGGGAATGCTGATCCTCGGCTAGCGAGTCTTCCATCATCCCAGTAAACGGGACGATTTCTTCCTCGCGCGGGATGACCTGTTTGCGGATGGGATCATCAGGATCATCAGGATCGATCAGGGAAACAAAGTAGGGGGTTACGTCCACGCGGAAGAGGCCTTTTTGGCTGAGGGCTTTGCGTTCACTGTCGGTTAACCGTAACACGCGTTCAAATTCTTCAACGGTGTTTAGACGATGGCTGAGTTGCCAGCGCCAATCATACCATTTTTCATCAGGTACATCCGCATAAACCGGGGCTCGCTTTGAAGGGAAAGGGTTCATAAACATGGTCGCCACTCCTTTGGCTTTTTAACCATAAATTTTCTCCAATAAATTGGGAAACAATCCATCATGACACACAATAAAGAACCCCCACGCTAAGGTGGATCATGATCCGGGCGGAAGAAACCAGCAGGCAGAAAGTCCATGACCACAAATTATTTTAAGGGCGTTACGGAGCATGGTCAACAGGCGCATCTAGTGATTTGGTGTAACCCAGAGAGGTCATTTTAC